>JACDEN010000275.1 GCA_013816415.1 Planctomycetota bacterium | reverse complement strand
GCAGGTACCAGGTGACGTCGATCTCGTACCAGCGGAATCCCTGGCGCACGGTCGATTGGTAGTGGTGGTGGTTGTTGTGCCACCCCTCGCCCAGGGTGAGCAGCGCGAGCAGGAGGTTGTTCCGGCTGGTGTCGCTGGTCTCGTAGCGCCGCGACCCGAAGACATGCGAGAGCGAGTTGATGGTGAACGTTGCGTGCGCGGTGACCACGGTGGAGATCACGAACCCCCACACCAGCATCTGCGCCCCGCTGGTTCCGAGCCCCGGAGCCCAGTGCTGCAGGGCGACGCCGAGACCGAAGCAGGAGAAGCCGAGGATGATCGGCATCAACGAATCGAAGCGGTCCAACCAGACCAGTTCGGGGAACTTCGCGAGGTCGGGCACCATCTCCATGTTCGACCGGAAGTTGGTCTTGGTCAGGAACCACGCCATGTGGCTCCACCAGAATCCCCGCTGCTTGGGTGAATGGATGTCCTCGGGCTCGTCCGAGTAGCGATGGTGATGGCGATGATGGGCGGCCCACCACAACGGTCCGCGCTGCGATGAACTGTTGCCGATGGCGGCCCAGACGAACTGCCAGAAGCGGTTGGTCTTGAACGTCCGATGCGAGAAATAGCGGTGGTACCAGCCGGTGATCGCATGCATGCGCAGCACGTAGAGCGCGACGCAGACGCCGACCGCGACCCAGCTCCAACCGACCAGGAAGACGGTCAGGCAGGCGAGATGGAGCAGCAGGAAGGGGTAGCAGCGCATCCAGTCGATGCGGTCGGCCTTGAGCCTGGCCAACGCGGCCGCGGCCGATGCCTCGGCGTCGGCCGGTACGGTCTCGGCCACCAGCGGGACACGCCCGGAATGGCTGTCGAAGACTGCCACGAAGCTTCTGCCGAAACGGGCAAGGAGACGACTGATCATGGATCCTCAGGGATGGATCGGGCGGGCAGCGGTCCGGCTCCGGTTACGGTGGGCGGTGTGAGTGGCCCCATCATCTCACGGGCCACGATCCGTGCGGCCGAAACATGGGTCCGAACCATCCTTGCAGTGTAGGATCCCTTCGACGATTTCCACCATTTGTGCGTCTGTTGGGATGACGGCCATGAGCAGGGCCGAGCCTCCATCCCCCTGCGGGATACGAAGAAGCGTTTGAAATGCTCCTGCGGGGCTCGTGCTATCCCGCGTCGGTGATGATACGGCGGCTGGCCATGAGCTCGACGATCCGTGAGACGACCTCGGCCTCGGGCTCATTACCCCTGATCCGCAGATCGCAGGGGGCGGTGCTCGCTCCGCTGGGATCGATCTCCACCACGATGCTCGGGGTATCGCCGATCAGCGCCTGGACGGCGCCATGGTCGGCCAGCCCGATGGCGTTGGTGGTCGAGACCACCAGCATCCCGGCATCGACCAGGATGTGCACGACCTCGCCGAAGCGGCGGACCAGTTCAGCCCGGGCCGTATCGACAGACAGGTCGTGATCCACGCCCATCAGCACGTTGGTGCCGTCGAGCATGTACGACTGGCGGCCGCCGGCGAAGAGGGCCTTCTCGAGGAGACGCGCATAACGGTGCTTCCCGACGCCGGCCTTGCCGACGAACATGATCAGGCCCGAGCGGTGGCCGAAGCGCGTGGCGCGATCGGTGACGCTGACGCCGCCCTTGACCCAGTTGAAGTCGCGCATCCGCGCTTCCGAGCGCAGATCGTCCTGCGCGTCCGCGACCGACGCGGTCACTATGCCCCCGCCCGCCACGTCATAGCCGTCGACGATGACGAAGCGGCCGGTGGCCTCGCAGTCGCCGATGAGGTCGAACGGGATCGGCTGCCGGCACTCGAGGATGATGTCGGCGACATCGTGGCGGCCGACGTGGTCCTTGATCAGTTCGCCGCCGCGCTCCGACGCGTCGATCACCTTCACCAGCTTGTGGATCCTCACCGACGAGGCCACGGTGCCGATCTTGATCTTGTAATCGCGGCCCTGCACGAACGGCTTCTTGCCCAGCCAGATCAGATTCGCGCGCAGACGCGTGCTGACCAGCGGCGCGTGCTCGGCGTGGCTCATGATCTCGCCGCGGGTGATGTAGATCTCCTCGGCGAGCGTGAAGCCGGTCGACCAGCCGGCGTCGATCTCGCTGCGGGCCGTGGTGTTGAAGCCTTCGATCGACTTGATGAGACTGGTCTTGTTCGAGGGGCTGAACACCACCTTGTCGCCGATCTTGACCCGGCCGGCGTCGATGCGCCCCGAAATGATGCGGCGGTCGTCGCCGTGGCTGGTGAACTTGTACACCGCCTGCACCGGCATGCGCAGCGGCTGGTCGACCCGGGTCTTGGCCTTGGCGAAGCCGTCGAGCGTCTCAAGCAGGGTCGGTCCGCGGTACCACGGCATGGCGGCGGCGCGCGTGGCGAGATTCTCGCCGTTGATGGCGGCGATCGGGATGAACTGCTTAGGTGAAACGGCGCCGATATCGGAGAGGAATGTGCGGTATTCGGCCTCGATGCGCTTGAAATGCTCTTCGCTGTTGCCGACCAGGTCCATCTTGTTCACGCACACCACCACCTGGCGGATGCCGAGCATCGAGAGGATGTAGCCATGGCGGCGGCTGTTCTCGCGCACGCCCTCCTTGGCGTCGATGATCAGCGCCGCGGCCTCGGCGCGGGCGGCGCCCGAGATCATGTTCTTCAGGAACTCGATATGCCCCGGCGCGTCGATGATGATGTAGTCGCGGCGCGCGGTCTTGAAGAAGCAGCGCGCGGTGTCGATGGTGATGCCCTGGTCCTGCTCGTCGGAAAGGGCATCGAGCAGGAAGGCGTACTCGAACGGCTTGCCGGTGCGCTGGCACTCCTTGCGCACCGAATCGAGCTTCCCCTGCGGCAGCGAACCGGTGTCGGCGAGCAGCCGGCCCACAACCGTGCTCTTGCCGTGATCGACGTGGCCGACGATCACGATGTTCATCTGCTCGCGCGATTCGACCCCGGGCATCGGGCCCGGGGTGGCTTCCGTCTTGGTGATCATCTCTCCATCCTGTTCGCAATCCGATGCGCAATCCGATCTGCTGTCCGACCCAGAACGCTTCTCACATGTACCCGTCGCGGCGAAGTTCCTCGAGACCGTGCTTGCCGTCCTGCAGGCGGCCTGAGCGCTCGGCGATGTTGCGCAGCTTGCCGCTCTTGAGCTCGGCGATGATGTCATCGACGTTCTTCGCGGTGGATTGGATCGGCGTTTGGCAGGGCCCGCAGCCGAGCGATCGGTAGCGCGTGCCGGCGCCCTGGTCGTAGTACAACGACACCGTCGGAATGTTCTCGCGCTTGATGTACTCCCAGATCGTCAGCTCCGTCCAGTCGAGCAGCGGATGGATGCGCACGTGCGTGCCGGGAGCGAAGTCGGTCTTGAACTGGTTCCAGAATTCCGGCGGCTGGTCGCCGACGTCCCACGCGTTGTTCTTGTCGCGCGGCGAGAAGTAGCGTTCCTTCGAGCGGCTCCCCTCCTCATCGGCGCGCGCACCCACGATGACGCCATGGTACGCCTCGCGGTCATGGTCGGGCTCGTAGAGGCCGGTATCCCAGTTGAGGCGCCTACGCTCGCCGGTCCCCTGCAGGGTCGCCTTCAGCGCGCCCGCCTTCAGCGTCGCGCAGCATTGGGTGCGGTCGACCTTGTCGGGGTGTCCGTCCGGCAGGTGCTGCGTCGCCGGAAAGGTGCGCTTGGCCGCGATCGCCGCCGCGTCGTCGCCGACCACCATATGCAGGCGATATTCGCGGGCGAGGCGATCGCGATAGGCGATCATCTCGGGCAGCTTGTAATGGGTGTCGATGTGCACGAGCGGGAACGGAACGTGTCCGAAGAAGGCCTTGCGCGCCAGCCACAGCAGCACGGTGGAGTCCTTGCCGATCGACCACAGCATGCATAGGCGTTCGAAATGACGATACGCCTCGCGCAGGATGTAGACGCTCTGCTGCTCGAGCAATTCCAGGTGATCCATCGACCGGCCGCCCTTTCGTCCAGAGCCCGGGATTGTCTCCCTCGCAGACGCCTGGCAAGCGGAGGAGAGCACGTCCTACACTCCGATGACCCCGACCGCTGCGTTTGCGACTGGCCACCGCTGCTCCGACGCCACGATGCGGGCATGGCGCCCTGGTTCGCGATCCTGGCCTTGTGGATCCTCGCGCCGCTGGCCGCGGCCATCGAGGAGTCCTGGTCGGGCCTGGTCACCATCGTCGAGAGCATCAACGGTCCGGCCGCGAGCAGCGGCGACCAGAAGGAGCTCGAACACTTCGCGCATACCATCGAGGACCGGCTGAAGCAGGCCCGGGCGATGCTGACGACCTGCCCGCCGATGATCGCCCGGGTCATCCGCGAGGATATCGGCTTCTACGAGGCTGAGCTCGAACGGGTGGTCGCCGCTCGCGGCGGAGCGCTCACCATCGGCCGTACCTATTATATCATCAAGGGTGACCGCATGCTGCTGGTCGCCGACGGAGCCCGCCTGCTCATCGACCGCGTCTCCGGTGATGCCACGGGCCAGGTGGAGGGCCATCCGATCAGCAGGAAGCTGCCGCCCATCCCCGACGCTCCTGCGATCGACGATCAGCCGAACGGTCAGGACATGCTCGGGTACCCGACCAAGCACGTGGTGCGGCGCGCGCGTGGAAAATCCTACGCCATCGATGTCGCCCTCAATCTGCCCAATCCCTACGCCATCGGCCTCATCGAGGGCGGACAGGACAACGACCTGATCCACGAACTGTCGGAGCTGCCGGGACTGCCGATGATGGTCAGCGAGATCGGCGGTGACGCGGTGCGCAGTCTGTGCGTGGTGCGCGTCGATCGCCACGAGGTCGCGGACATGGTTTTCCAGGCGCCTTGAGTGTTTCGGGGGCTTCGCCCCCGGGCCCC
>JACDEN010000274.1 GCA_013816415.1 Planctomycetota bacterium | reverse complement strand
GATCTGCGCGTCGTCGCCGATGACGACATAGGCGCCGATCGCCACCCGCGAGCCGAGGCGGACCCGTTCGCCGACGATCGCCGTCGGGTGCACGCCCAGCGGCGGCGGCACCGCCTTGGGGCCGAAGGTCGCGACCACGGTGGCGAAGGCGTAGTCGGGATTCGCGACGACGATCTGCGCCGGTCCGGGACGGCCGGCGTCCTGCGCCGAGGCCACCAGCACCGCGCTGGCCTTGGTCTCGGCGAGGTAGGGCGCGTACTTCTGGTTGGCGAGGAAGCTGATGTCGCCGGCGGCGGCCTCGGTGAGGCTCGAGATCCCGGTGATCACCAGGTCGGCGTCGCCGATGACCGAGCCGCTGACCACCGCCGCGATGTCGCGCACCGTCGCCCGCATATCACTTCCCGACGGGCGGGTTCGGAGCGGGGGCCGGCGCTGGCGCCTTGGCGTCGGGCGTCCAGTGCTCGTTGAGGTAGGGGATGAACGCGTCGGTGATGTCGAGCGAGGCGTCGTAGTAGAGCACCGACTGCGCGAACAGCTGCTGGTTCAGCTCCTTGTTCGTCAGCGCCTGCAGCTCGGGGTTGGGCGCCAGGTGGACGAGCTTGATGCCGCGTTCCTGGCAGAACGCCGAAAGCTGCGCGCGCAGGCTGGTGTAGGCCTCCTTCACCAGCACCGCGCGGCGCTTGTCGATGTCCTCGTTGCCGCGCTTGACCATCATCTGCTCTTTGAGCTTGGTGACCTCGAATTCCTCGGTGGCCTTGAGGAACTCGGGGCTGTCCGGCTTGATCACCTGGATCTGGCCGTCGAGCACCTGCAGCCGGTCCTCGAGCGCCTTGATCGCGGCCTGGCCCTCGGCGACCTCCTTCTTCAGGCGGTCCATGCCGGCTGTGTACTGCTTGAACCCGGTCAGGGTGTCCTCGAGCCGCAGCACCGCGATGCGCGGCGCCTCGGCACCCTTGGGCGCGGGATCGGCCCCGGCAGCCATCACCGCGGAACAGACGAGGACCGATAGCAGCGCAAACAGTCGCATGGCAACCCTTTCGACGAGCGCGGATGCTAGACCCCGAGCCCCCGGAGACAACCCGCGCGAGCGCCTTTCGTGGTCCAATAGACCCTGTGCGAATGACTTTCCGTGGACCGATGTGCCGCATGCCACCCGCATTGAGGGTCGATTTTCGTAGCCGCGACCACCTGGGGGCCGCGGGGGAGCGGATAGCTCACCCGTACAAAGGCATCCCCGAGCATGAGCGAGCGGGTGCCAGGCAGGACCGCTGCGCTAGCAGGGTCGCCGGCCTCGGCCGGCGTGTGCGACCGCAGGTCGCGCGTCCTGCCGTGTAGAAGTCAGAAGCGGATGTTGCCCAGCCCGAACTGCACGTGGGAGGCCGATTCGCCCGGGCGCCGCTGCAGGAGCCAGGCGAAATCCAGGGCCACCGGGATCTGGATCGGGAAGCGGATGCCGAAGCCGATCGCCGTGCGCAGGTCGCGGTAGTCGACCGCGCGGCCCTCGGCCCACACGTTGCCGTAGTCGATGAAGGCGATGGCGCGCACGCCCTCGTTGGTGCGCTGAACCGGCACCGAGAATTCGAGCGTGGCCAACGCGTTGCGCGTGCCGCCGATGCGGCTGAGGAATCCGTTGCGGTTGATCTGCGTCGGCCCGAGGTCGTCGTACTCGAAGCCGCGGTGGCGGGGCGCGGCGCCGCCGTCACGATAGCGCTGGTAGAAGGGCACGAACGGCGTGTCCCCCAGGCTCTCCTCCTCGCGGTAGCGCGCCGACAGGTGGAAGTAGGTGACGCCGCCGTCCTCGAATTCGGCCATCGGCAGGAACGCGTCGCCCTTGCCGGTGTACTCGGCGAAATCCGCCGACGCCGGCATGAAGTCGCCGGTCACGCCCTCGGTCGCGCTGAGCGCGAAGCCGGAGGTCGGCGCATTGCGGTTCGGCTTCAGGCGATCGTAGCTCTGGCCGAGGGTCCACGTGTTGAGGTAGTAATACCCCTCCACCGCATCGTCCGGCGCGGTGGCCTCGACGGTGCGGATCTTCAGGTCCGTATAGGTGTAGCTGAGATTCAGGTTCAGGCGGTTGTTCAGGAAGTTGCGGCCGACCGTGCCCGAGCCCGAGATGCGCCGTTCGGTCCATTCGCGCAGCGTGTTATCGCTGCGACTGCCGGTGGTCGAGAGCGAATACGGTCCGTCGAGGACGTGCGGATTGGTCCAGGTCGCCGAGACCTGGGTCGCGGGCTGGCTCCAGCTGGCCTGGAACTCGAGCGACTGGTTGGCGCCGCGGAAATGGTCGATGCCGCCGGTGATGAATCCGAGCAGGTCGAAATTGCGTTCGGTGTAGCCGACCGATCCGAAGATCTTGGTCGCCGAGCTGTAGCCGACCTGGAAATTCACCGAGCCGGTGGAGTCCTCGTCGACGCGCGCCACCAGATCGACCTCGTCGGGGCGGTCGTCGGGAAATTCGCTCTCGACCGCGACCGGACGCGGCGGCTGGCTCTTGAAGACGCCGGTGCGTCCGATCTGGTCGCGCGATTCGTCGCGCGCGTCGTCGTTCCACAGATCGCCGGGATTCAGGTACATGCCGCGGCGGATGACCGCGTCGCGGGTGTGCTCGTTGCCCTGGATGTCGACGCGGCCGATACGGTATTTGCGGCCTTCGCTGACATGCAGCACCAGGTCGACGATATGGTGCTCGAGATCGCGCCGCCGATCCGGCATCACCCGGCAGCGGGCGTATCCCTGGTTGCTGATGACGCGGCGCGCGTGCTCGATCGCGCCGACATTGCCGCCCGGCCGCGGTTCGCCTTCGAGGTCGTCGCGCTTGAACCAGGCGCCTTCCGGCATCGCGAAGGCGGTGCGCAGCTGCTCCTGATTCGCGACGGTGTTGCCGATGAAGCTCACCTTGCCCAGCGTGTAGCGCCCGCCGGGGTTCACGGTGTAGGTCAGGACCATGCGGTCGTTGAAGTAGCCGTCGGGGGCGATGTCCGGTCCGTGGCGCCGGCGCGGCTCGTTCGGACGCACGTAGTCCTGCACCTCGCGCTGCACGCCGACCAGGGTGGCGTCGAGCCAGCCGAGATCCTGCAGCTTGCGCACCACCGCCTGCGCGTCGAGATCGACCAGTTCGGGCTGGTAGGCCGCGCCCTTCGGCATCAGCAGCACCTTGTCCATCGCCAGCGGCCGCGCCCCGTCCGGCAGGCCGACGTAGTTCACCTGGCCGACCTCGACGTCCTGGCCGAGCTCGACGGCGAAGATCACCGAGATGTTGCCGCGGTCCTCGGCGGTGTCCGCACGCACCCGGCACCAGCGGTGGCCGAGGTCCTGGAACAGGCGCTCGACCGCGCGGCGGTCGTTCTCGAGCAGCATCGGATTGAGGTAGCTTCCGACCTTGGTGGTGAGGACCTTGACCGCCTTCTCCTTGTCGAAATAGCCCAGGCCTTCCCACGCCACCGACGCCACGTACGGCAGCTCGGTGAAGTGGTAGACGACGCTGACCTCGCGGCCGTCGGGGCTGTACTTCAGTTCGCTGCTGGTGCGCTCGAAGGGGCCCATCTTCTCGATCGCGCGCACGTCGTCGGCGACCGCCTGGCGCAGCTGCGCGTCGGTGTAGGTCTTGGTCGGGCGCACCTCGAGCAGGAAGCGCACGCGCTCCTGGTGCACGCGCTTGGTGCCGTCGATGACCACGTCGTGGACCACGCGCGTCGGCTCGACCGCCTGCACGGTGGCGGCGCACGCGATGGCCGGGATCAGGAACGACAGCCTCGATAAGCCCACGCGATCTCCGGCGCGCGGATGGTAGGTGCGAGTGGGACGCTACAAGGTGTCAGGACCGCTTTCACCGCTTGCCGGACCCGGCAGCGCCCGAAGCTCGCGGCATGGCCGAGCCGCTCCTGTCCGTGCGCGCCCTGCGCAAGCTGTTCCCGATCCGCAAGGGGCTGCTCGGACGCACCGTCGGCCACGTCCGCGCGGTCGACGGCGTGGACCTCGATCTCGACGCCGGCAGCGCGCTCGGCCTGGTCGGCGAGTCCGGCTGCGGCAAGACCACGGCCGGCCGCTGCCTGCTGCGCCTGATCCAGCCGACCTCGGGGTCGGTGCGCTTCAACGGCGAGGATGTGCTCACCATGGCGCCGGGCCGGCTGCGCCCGTTCCGTCGCCACATGCAGATGATCTTCCAGGATCCCTACGGAAGCCTGAATCCGCGCATGACCATCGGCCAGATCCTGTCCGAGCCGCTGATCGTCCACGGACTCGCCCGCGGCGCCGACGCGTGGGAGCAGGCCGCCGAGCTCCTCGCTCGGGTCGGGCTGGCGCGCGACCGCCTCGGCGACTACCCGCACCAGTTCTCGGGCGGCCAGCGTCAGCGCATCGGCATCGCGCGCGCGCTCGCCCTGAAACCGAAGCTGATCGTCTGCGACGAGCCGGTCTCCGCGCTCGACGTCTCGGTGCAGGCGCAGGTGCTGAACCTGCTCAAGGAGCTGCAGAACGAATTCGGCATCGCCTACCTGTTCATCTCGCATGACCTCGCGGTGGTCGCGCACCTGTGCGCGCGCGTCGCGGTGATGTACCTCGGCGAGATCGTCGAGATCGGCCCGGTCGAGGCGATCTACGAGCGGCCGCTGCACCCGTACACCCAGGCGTTGCTCTCGGCGATCCCCTCCGGCGTGCCCGGCTCATCGCACCGGCGCATCATCCTCGAAGGCGATCCCCCGAGCCCGCTCGAACCGAGTTCGGCCAAGCGCTTCGTCGCGCGCTTCCCCAAGCACGCCGCCGCATTCACCGACGGCGAGATCCGTCTGCAGGAGGCCGGACCCGGGCATCTGGTGCGCTGCGCGCGGCTCGATGTGCTGCGCGAACTGGCCGCCAAGGGCGCCGAGGCGTGGGTCTAGAC
>JACDEN010000273.1 GCA_013816415.1 Planctomycetota bacterium | reverse complement strand
GGACGAGGGCCGCGGCGCGAAGTGACGGACGATCACGCGACTCCGCTTGACCATCGATGATTCGAACTACCCTGTGCGGCTCGCTGGTCGTGTCAGAATCAGCGCGCCGTCAGGATCATTGGGGCGTCGTCTAACGGTAGGACATGCGACTCTGACTCGCAGTATCGGGGTTCGAATCCCTGCGCCCCAACCATCTCCGATCAATGTACGAACCACCGCCCCCGGCGTGCTGTGGCTCCTACAGGTCCAGGACGACCTCCTCGCCCTCCAGGCGGGCGGCGGCGATCGTGCGCAGGATCACCGTCTGTTCCTCGATCGTGCCTTGTGAAATAATTCCCGACAACAGATCAGCACGGCCACAGCCTCAATTTCGACAGTCGGTTGAACAGATCCCAACCCAGGCATGCTCCGCCGCCCCATGAACAACCTCCGCTTCAATGACGAGACCACGATTTGCATCCTGGCCTGCGCAGCTGCCATCAACCAGGACCTCTACCGGCTCATCGATCTCCTGAACGAACAGACCCGGATCCTCAAGCGCCTGCTCGGCAAGCTCCCTCGACCGTCCACGAATGAACGCAGGGTTCTGGCGGTACTCGCCCGTGACATCGAGCGGCGCATCCTCGAAGCCCACGAATTGATCGTCACCGTGGACACCTTCCGACGCTGGCATCGGCATCTGGTCGCCGCGACCTATACGGCCAAGCGCCGAGGTCGCCCGCCACTGTCGCGCGAGATCGAGAGCCTGATCGTCCGTATGGCGCTCGACAATCCGCACTGGGGCGAGGACTCGATCCGAGATCGACTGGTGGACCTCGGGCACGACATCAGCGATCGAACCATCAGCAACGTTCTGCGCCGACCTGGCATCCCGCCCTCGCCGCAGCGAAGGCAGACCAATGACTGGCAGCGGTTCCTTACGGCCCACTGGCCGAACCTGGCCGCGATTGACTTCGCAACCTTCGAAGTTCCGAACGGAAACGGGCGAACGACACGCCACCACGCCCTGTACGCGATGCGATTGGCGACCAGGGAAGTGCGGCTGGTCGGCATCACGGACCATGCAGACGGCGACTGGATGCTCAACATGGCTCGGACCATGAGCGATCCCGAGGAAGGATTCCTCGGTGGCATGCGTTACGTCATCATGGATCGCGACCCGCTGTTCACCGGGCAGGTTCGCGCCTGCTTCCGCTCCATTGGCTGCAAGCCGAAGGTGTTGCCGCCACATTCGCCCAACCTCAATGCCTACATCGAACGCTTCATCGGAACCGTCCGGCGAGAGATTGATCGCGCCATCATTCCGCTGTCGACCGAGCATCTCCGGCACTGCCTGTTCGAACACATCACCTACTACAACCACGAGCGGAATCATCAGGCGCTCGACGGCCATCGTATCCCCGTTCCGCTCCACGACCGTCCTCTCAACCCGCATTGCGCGATCGTCTGTCGCTCGCGACTTGGAAAAACGCTGAATTTCTACTATCGTGAGGCTGCGTGAATTATTTCACAGGACGCGGCGTGCCGGTGATAATCAACAAGATGATGGAGAGAAGCGCGGCGGAGGCCGCGCGAAGCCGGTCAGCGAGAACTAGGGCGAGGCCGGGCACGACGGCTTATAGCAGCCCATCTCGACGAGGTCACCGGGGAAGTCGTACCGCGCTTCCCGGCGGCTCCTCGTGTACGTTCCTGACCTAGCCAGCAGCCGGGATCAAGTCGTGCAACAGCAGACCCGGGTGCCGGGCCAGGAGCCGCAGCAACGCCTTCGCAGGACCAACCGGGTGACGACGGCCCTGCTCCCAGTTCTGCAAGGTGTCCACGCTGATGCCGAGGGCGCTGGCGAAGCCAGACTGGCTCACCGAGCGGAACGCGGCCCGGAACGCGGCCATGTCCCCGTCATGGTACTTCCCCTGAACGATGCGGCGGCGCACCGCCTCCCGGATGCGGAAGACCGGCTCGCCGGTCGCCTCGTCGGGATCGGGCTGGATGTCGTGGTCGCGCTGCGCCCGCAGGCGGGCGATCATCGCCGGATCGGGGCGGTGGGCGCGGATGTCGTTGCTGGTCTTGACGATCTTGGTCATAGGTCACCCATCGTGATAGAGCGCTCGGTCCTTGGGGCCGGCAAGGCGGGCGCTGATGATGCGAATGGTGTCGTCGCCCTCTCGATCGGTCCACGTCACTCGAACCAGAAGCAGGATTCCTCCCACCAGTCCGATGGTGGTCCATCGGTCTTCGCCCTCTCGGCTATGGTCCGCATCGTAGTCGGTGATGGCGTTCGGATCAGTGAACACCTTGGCGGCCGTGGCGAAGTCGATGCCGCGCCGCTTGAGATTCGCCGCCTCCTTCGCGGAGTCCCACACGTAGCGCATGGGTGATCTTTATACGTCAGTGGCGTATAAGGGCAACGGGCATTTCGGGAGAGTCTTATCGCTCCAGCCTGTGTGTCGAGTCGCGGCCCGTTGCAGATCGAGGCTCCCGACCGAGTCAGTGCGGATAGCTCTTCATCAGCACCTTCGTCTTCCTGTCCGCGTTCCGCAGCCGCTTCACCGGCTCCAGATTCTTGACGTGGTACCGCAGCTTCCCCCTGCCGCACTGCTTCACCAGCGTCTGGTACTGGCGCTTCATCTCGACATTCAGGCGCGCAACGGCGCGCAGCAGCTTCACAGCCTCGCGCATGTCGGCGGCCGTCGCGTCGCCCAACGGAACGCCGTTGGGCAAGGTGATGGCGAGAGAATCGAAAATGTCGGTCATGATGCCTTCCTTTTCCGGCGCAGCTTGCTGCCGACCGGAACGACGTGCTTGAGCGGCGTCCGGTGGATCGGCACGTCGTCGTCGATCGGGGAGCTGCGGCGGGAGGCGGGAGAGAAGGCGGGGAAGCGGGAGCGACGGTAGCTGGCATGCTCTACCGATCGGATGAGCCCGACGACCGCTCATCGGTAGGAGCGGTGGTGAGAAGCCGAATTCCCCAGGCGAGTGCCAGAAGCATCGCCGCAAGTAGCCCGGCCGTGATGGTCCGAAACAGCCAACCGCCCGCCGGAAGATATGAGCCGAACAGCACGACCTGCGCGAAGTCTGGCCGGCTTCCCCAGCTCTTGATCACGATCAACCGATGTGGTAACCAGAGATACATCGACTCACCAGCTAAACCCGATGATCTCGACATCGGTAAGGATTCTGATGGGCTCACTGGGAGGCGGACCACGGTGGCTGCAAACGAACGACGCATTCTTGAAACCCGTTGGGAACAGTGATTTCTGCTATCACGGGCGGGGATTTATGTTTCAATTCGCTAGTGTCCTTGAGAGTTCAAAGTTTGACCAAAAAAGTCAAAGTCAGGCTGCGGTCTTGAGCCGGCGTTCAACCTGTTCTCGCCAGGTCTTCTGCCACGCCCTCATTGCCGCCTTGATCGGCGTTTCCGCGGCGGCGATGTCCGGATGCAGGTCAGCCATGCCGGGGCCGACCAGCGCGTCGTAGGCATGGACATAGAACATGGCCGTGCGCATGCCGAGATCGGTAATCTGGTACGCGAGTTTGCCTGGTATGCGTTCGATCAGGCCGTGGAGGCGCAATCGACGCAGATCGTAGGTGGTCCTGCCAGGGGTATATTGGCCGGACCAAGCCGGCTGGGTGCCAAGATGGCTGCGGAGTTGCCTCGCGCGGAGTACCCCTGGCAGGACCGCCAGGACAATAAGGGCATGCATGAGGGCATGCACGCGTGAATCGCCGAAGCGCAAGCCGGCGATGGTGTCGCCGTTCGCGGTGGTGATGGGTTCGTGGACGCGCTTGAAGGCGTCCTCGCCCGCGATGCCGTCGTGCGCAGTTCGTTGGACGCCAAGCAGGCGTCGATTGGCGGCGAAGCCGATGGTCCTGAGCGTGCTCAGGTTGCGCAGGCTGCGTCCGACGGCGAAGTCGTTGGTGTCGTTGATCGTGGTTTCGGTGCGAAGGGCTTGGCCTTCCTTGTGGTATTGCTTGATGCGGGTGCGCTTGTAGTCGATGTGCAGCGACGGGATGACGCCGTCGCTGATGACGCGGGTGCGGAAGTCGCCGGGTGTGGCCTTGGTCACCCGGCGGTCGAAGATGAGCTGGACCTGCGACGGATGACCGACGATCAAGCAGCCGTTCCCGGCGGACGCAGCGAGTAATCAGATGGTAGACCCCTCGACTCGATTCAGGGATCACTTCTGAACGTGGGCGAGTCATGTCGCTGATTTTAGGCCATTGATGGGGATGTCAATATGGGGGTGTCCTTTATTGTTTCTCGGTGGTCACCGCTGCGTCTTCACCGAGGAACAGATCCGCCTCGCCACCGAGGCGTTCGGCAAACTGCCCCAGGGCATCCAGGCGCCGCCGCACCGCTGGTCGAATGGGGACGAGTCCTGGCGATCAACCGCTCCGGCCGTGAACGCACCCGTTTCAGTCACATCGCCGGACAAAGTCCGGCCAGAGCGCGGCTCGGGACGCTGCTCATGAAGATCATCCTCACCAGCGCCGTCTCGATGTTGACGCGCTCGCCCACCAAGCCCGTCCGCGCCACGTCGGCCAGCGTCGCGCCCAGCAAGTCCGGCCGACGCAGGAAGGCCATCGCCGCCGCGTGATCGGCCGGAAGCATCTCCGCGATCGGATCGGGCTTGGCCGTCGCCGCCGCCCGGCGACGCGCCTGCGCCTCCTCCACCGCGAACAGCAGCTTGCCTAGGTCACCCCGCACCACCTCCACCGGCACCTGGCAGTCCTCGGCGGCCGCGGCCGCGAAGCCCTCGCGGCTGCGCCGGCTCGACAGGTCCACGCCGTCGAGCGTGAACCGCTCGCCCACCGTCAACCGCACCGACACCTTGAACACGTCGTGCCCCGATGAACGCGGCAGCTTCACCCGGTACACCCGCCCACCC
>JACDEN010000272.1 GCA_013816415.1 Planctomycetota bacterium | reverse complement strand
GATAGAGAGCTATTCGGCGTGGCCGCTGCTGCCGCGGTACCGCAGCCTGGGACTCGCCGAATCGCTGGGCGCGGCTTCCACCCGCGGGCTGTCGCTGATGCGCTTCATCTCGGCGGGAAGCGGCACCATGTCGTCGCTCGGCACGATCATCACCGGCGTTCCGGACGCCGGGGTGCTGACCAACTACCAGGCGTCGGGCCGCCAGCCCTTCCCGACCTCGCTGCCCGCGATCTTCAAGCGCCTGGGCTACCGCACGCGCTTCTTTTACGCGGGATTTCCCAGCTGGCAGCGCATCGGCCCGTTCGCTCGCGACCAGGGCTTCGACGAGGTGCACGCGGGGGCGGATCTCGGGGCGAACTGGATGTCCGGCAAGGAGTGGGGAGTCGACGACGAGCGGCTGCTCGAGGTCGCCGCGCAGGTGTCGGCCGATCCCACGCCGAGCCTCAACGTGATCATGACGGTCAGCAACCATCCGCCGTTCGGACTCGACGTCGAGCACCTGGGCTTCCCCCTCACGCGCGTTCCCGACGACCTCGGCAGCAGCTGGGACGGCAGCACCACCCTGCACGTCCTCGGACACTTCTGGTACGCCGACCGCTGCCTCGGTAAATTCATGTCCGCCGTCGAGGCCCAGGACCCCGACATGCTGGTGGCGGTCACCGGCGACCATTACGGCCGGAGGTTCATCAACGCGCAGCCGACGCTGTACGAGCGCACGGCCGTGCCGTTCGTGCTCTATGGCCCGCACGCCCTCGCCGGCCGCACCATGCCGGAGTCGGCGGCCGGAAGCCACCTCGACATGCTGCCGACGCTGGTCGAACTGTCCGCCCCCGCGGGATTCGCCTATCACGCATTCGGCCGCGACCTGCTCACGGCGCAGCCGCGCCCGGTAGGATTCGGGCGCGGCCTGGTGATGACCGCCGACGCCGAGATCGACGGCTTCGATCCCGCGCAGCGCGAGGCGGCGGGAGCCATGACCGACGACGACGCCGCGGAATTGGCCAAGCGCTATCGCGATCTGTGCGGACTCGCGTGGTGGCGCATCATGCGCGGAAACGCTCTTCCCCCTGCGCACGCGCCCTGAGTGAGCCCGCTGTGGAATGTGCCTTCAACAACTCCCGTTGTGGTGCGTTCCACCAGTAGGATGGGCACCATGTCAGGCGGCAGCACATCGGACGACCGATGCCCAACAGGTCGCTGCTCCGCGGGAGATACCATGGACAAGGTCGCTGTTCGTTACACCGAGTGGGAGCGCGTGCTGCGCAGCTTCATCCAGAAGGCCGAGGACCAGCGCGCTCTCGGCGCGGTCGAGGTGGCCAAGAGCCTGCTGCTCTATGGCATGAAGCTCTATCAGGATCTGCTGGCGAGCGCCCTGTCCGACAAGGACCGGCTGTCGTTCGTGAACGAGATGCGGCGCCGGACCGGCGTGGTCCTGCAGCACTGCATGAAGCAATCCGCCCTCGGTGACTACCCCGACGCCTGAGATCCTGCGGAACGCAGGTGGCGATCGCGGCCTGCGCAAGATCCGTCGCGCGGCAGCGCGGAAGACCCGGCAGCGAGACCATGGCACCACCCGACCGCTTGGCACGCTGAGCGCTCATTGCGATGCATCGACGACGCCCGACCCGAGCTTCGCGCACGATCAATCAGGAGATGACATGCATCGCACCCCGTTCAACGGTTCAGTTCCGCGCATCCTGCTCGTCGATGACAACCCCAGAGACCTCCAATTGATGGGCGAAGCCTTCGCCGACTGCGGCATGTCGGTCCGTCTGCGTCTCGCACACGGCGCCGAACAGGCCCTGGCCGCACTGGCGGACCCGGAAGGCCGGCCCGACCTGCTGATGCTGGATCTCAACATGCCGAAGATGGACGGCCGGGCGCTGCTCGCTCGCATCGCCGAGCACCCGGAATGGGCGAACATCCGCACCGTGGTGCTGACCTCGTCGAGCCGCGCGGCCGACATGCAGTTCTGTTCCGAACTCGGCGCGCTGTCGTATTATGTGAAGCCATCGACGTGGGACGATTACCTGGCGCTCACGCGGTCGCTGAAGATCCATTTCTGCCAGCCCGCCTGAGGGTTCAGCCGGCGATCTGATCGCTGGTGCAGCTGTGCGGCGGCTTGTCCGTCCGGTGTGTGGCCCCTTCGACGGGTGCAACATTCCACGCGATCACGACCGCAAATTCATTTCGCATGACCTGCGACGGCGCGGAGTACCATCCGCGATCGATGGATACTCCCATAGCCAGCATCCTGATGGTCGAAGACAACCTCGGCGACGCGCTGCTGCTCAAGGAGTACCTCGCCGAGTGCCGCTTCGCCTGCACCATCCGCCACTGCCGCCTGCTCGGCGAGGCGCTCACCGCCCTGGCGGCAAAGAGTTTCCAGGTCGTCCTGCTCGACCTCATCCTTCCCGACAGCAAGGGACTCGCGACCTTCAATTCCGTCCACCAGCGGGCGCCGGGCGTGCCGATCGTCATCCTCTCCGGCTTCTCGGACGAGGAGCTCGCCTCGCAGGCGGTCAAGCTCGGCGCGCAGGACTACCTGCCGAAGAACGACATCACCGGACTGCAGCTGGCGCGCACCATCCGCTACGCCATGGAGCGCAAGAAGGCCGAGCAGGTCCTGCACCAGGCGAAGGAGGCGGCCGAAGCCGCGAACAAGGCCAAGGACCGTTTCATCGCCTCGCTGTCGCATGAATTGCGCACGCCGCTGACCCCGGTGCTGACGCAGGTGCAGATCCTCGAGCGCGATCCGACGCTGTCGACCGAGGTGCGCGAGGCGATGACGATGATCCGCCGCAACATCGAGCTCGAGGCGCGGCTGATCGACGATCTGCTGGACACCACGCGCGTGGCGTCAGGCAAGATGGAGCTGCGGCCGCAGGTCGTGGATGTGCACAGCCTGATCCGCTCCAGCGTCGAGATCTGCCGGGCGGACATCGACCGCAAGGGGCTGCGCCTCGAGCTCGACCTGTCGGCCGCGGTTCCGGCGATCTGCGCGGATCCCGACCGCCTGCAGCAGGTGTTCTGGAACCTGCTGACCAACGCCGTGAAATTCACTCCCGCCGGCGGGGTGGTCTCCTTCGCCACCTGCAATCCGACGCCAGGCCGCGTCGCGGTGACGGTGAGCGACAGCGGGATCGGCATCGAGGCGGACCTCCTGCCGCGCATCTTCGAGCCCTTCGAACAGGGCGGACGCGGGATGACGCGCAAGTTCGGCGGCCTCGGACTCGGACTCTCGATCACGCGCTCGATCGTGAACCTGCACGAGGGCCTGCTCACCGTCCACAGCGACGGCGAGGGCACGGGGTCGCGGTTCCGCGTCGAACTGAAGACCGTCGCGCAGGAGGTGATCGCTCCGAGCAGCGGTCGCATCCCGCGGCAGGCCGCGGCGGCCCGACTGCGCATCCTGCTGGTCGAGGACCACGACAACACCGCGAAGGTGATGACGCTCCTGCTCACCGGCTATGGCCACGAGGTCACGCATGCGCGGACGGTGGCCGACGCGGTGGCGCGCGTGGCTGAACGCGTGCCCGAGCTGCTGATCAGCGATATCGGACTGCCCGATGGCAGCGGCCTGGATCTGATGCGCCGCCTGCGCTCCGAACATCCGGAACTGCGCGGCATCGTCATCAGCGGCTACGGCGGCGCCGAAGACATCGATGACAGCCGACGCGCGGGATTCAGCCGCCATCTGACCAAGCCGTTCAACGACCGCGCCCTGCAGGAGGCGATCGAGCGGGTGACCGCAGCGGATGGGACTATCGCGCGGGCCGCCGAGCCGCGAACGTAGGGTCTCCGCGCTGCAGGCGCGGCGATGATCGCCGGCCGCCACACGCTCCGTCACCACCGAACGCCTGCGACGAGGACGATAGCTTCAATTCCAGCATCGCTGTGCCGGGTTTGCGGGGCAGTTCGTCGAGCCGCTCTGGCTCGCGGTACAATGGGTGCTGCTGCGCAGCCACCTCACTGGAACTGGAGTCCGACCATGTGGTCCTACAACACTTATCATCTCCCCCTGCTCGCTTCCGTCCTGGCAGCGGCTGGCCTCGTCACTGGATGCCATCGCGATCACAGGACCGCAGATGTCTACGAATCAGGCAGCCCGACTGCCTACGGGTCGTATGGATCGGGCTCCACGACCAGCGCTACGCCAGAGGACCGCTACACGGGACCAGGCGCGGACAACACCATGGGATCCTCCAGCGATATCCGCGGCAGCGGTGCCGGCTCGTCCGCGGTCGGGAGGGGCTCCGTCGGCGGGTCCTCCTCAGGATCCTCGTACAGCAGCGCGGCGAGTCCGTCGTCGCGGAACAATCGATCGACGACCTCGTCGTCCGGTGGCTCCAGCACCAGCAACAGCGGCGGCTATTACGGCCGCGGGGGCGGCGTCGTGCTCGATGCGTCCCAGGGCGACGGACGTCCGCAGGATGCGGCCACCTCGGTGAATCGCGGCGTGCGCAGCGAGGATCCCAACGCTCAGAGCGTGGGGCCGTACTCCTCCGGGTCGAACTCCGTCGGCAGCGCCTCTGATCGCACCTCCCCCTCTGGGAGTGGAAGCGCCGATGTCGGCACCGCTTCTGGCGGGCAGACTCCGCTCTATGGCAGCACCGAGATCCGCAGCTCGACGAATTATCCCAACAGCGGGGTCATCGGAGCCCCGACCAGCCGCGACCTCCAGATCCGGCAGCAGATGCAGCAGCAGCAAATGCAGCAGCAGCAACAACAGCAGCAGCAACAGAACCAGGCCAACGCGCAGCAATCGGCCGCCAGCGGCGTCTCGGGAACCAATGGCCAGGGCCAGGTCGGCGGAGTGGCGACGCAGCAGCCGGGCACCAGCACTGGGGTCGGCTCCAACGGCGCGGGCGCGGCGGGAACCAACGC
>JACDEN010000271.1 GCA_013816415.1 Planctomycetota bacterium | reverse complement strand
CGCGACCGATCTCACCGGTCCATCCGCATCGCCCTGCGCACCAGCTCGATGAACTCGTGGCGGTATCCCGGGGCGTCGTCTCCGAGTGCACCCCGGGCCTGCTCATAGACCTCGGCCAGCGAGGCCGAACCGCGGTAGGGGGCCTGCCGCAGCACCAGTCCGAATCCGGCGACTGCGGCAGCGAAGCGGAAATCCTCCGAGGCGCGGGCCAGCGAGGTGCCGGTGTCGCGCGCCGGAACCACGAACCAGGTGCTGCGGTCGGCGTCGGGCAGTTTGTAGCGCACGTTCACCGCCAGCATCTCGTCGGTCGACCCGTCCGCCGGCACCTGGTCCGCCGCGGGCGCATAGCGCCGAGGCGTGACGTCGGCCGCGGCGCCGTCCGCGGGCACGATCTCGTAGAGCGCGGTGACGGTGTGCCCGGCGCCGATCTCGCCCGCGTCCTTGCGGTCGTCGGTGAAATCCCGGCGCGCGAGCATGCGGTTCTCGTAGCCGATGAGACGGTAGGACGCGACCTTGGCCGGATTGAATTCCACCTGCAGCTTCACGTCCTTGGCGATCGTCACCAACGTGCCGTTCATCTGCTCGACCAGCACCTTGTGCGCCTCCTCGAGCGAATCGATGTAGGCGTAGCTGCCGTTGCCGTTGTCGGCCAGCTGCTCCATGGTCGCGTCTTTGAGGTTGCGCATGCCGAAGCCGAGCACGCTCAGGAAGACGCCGCCGGTGGCCTTGCGTTTGATCAGGTCCACCAGCTGCGAGCGATCGGTGATGCCGACGTTCCAATCGCCATCGGTCGCCAGGATGACGCGGTTGACGCCGCCCTTCACGAAGTCTTCGTCCGCGGTCGCGTAGGCGAGGTCAACTCCCGAGGCGCCATTGGTCGAGCCTCCGGCGCTCAGTCCATCGAGGGCGCGACGGATGCGCTCCTTGTTGGCGCCGCTGGTCGGCGGCAGCGCGACTCCTGACGAACCAGCATAGGTCACGATCGCCACGTGGTCGTCGTCCTCGAGACCGTCGATCAGCAGGCCGAGGCCGCGTTTCACCAGCGGCAGTTTGTTGGCGTCGGCCATCGAGCCCGAGACGTCGATCAGGAATACCAGATTTGCCGCCGGACGCCTGCCGCGGGCGAGGTCCTTACCCTTGAGGCCGATGCGTGCCAGGCGGTGGCCCGAGGACCACGGACATGACGCGATCTCGACATGGACCGAGAATGGACGGCTGTCGTGGGGCGGGGCATAGTGGTACGGGAAGTAGTTGATCAGCTCTTCGATGCGCACCGCGTCGCGCGGCGGCGTCTCGCCCGCGTTCAGGAAGCGCCGCACGTTGGCGTAGGAAGCCGTATCGACGTCGATCGAGAAGGTGGAGAGCGGAGCGTGGCGGGCATCGTTCGGACGGTTGTCGTTGGGGGGATCGTAGGCTTCGCCCGGCTCGACGCGGTCGTCGGCATCGCCATGACGGTAGCGGAAGGTGCGTTCCGAGTCGACCTGCGCGAGGCTGCGGGGGGCGCTCTCGCCGCTCGATTCCACCGGTGCGTGGGTGGGCGCGACGCGGCCAGGGTCTCCGCCAAAGCCCCATTGGCCGTCATTGCCGCCGCGATTCCCGAACATTCCGGACGTGCCCGCAGGAGACCCTGCGACTGCCATCATGACGCTGATCGAACCGCACTCGCTGTCGACGGCACTCTCACGCCCGCGAGCAACCGCCTGGTCGGATTCCTCCTCTCGCACCGAGGAAAGCGTGTCCTGTTCCAGCGCGAGCGGGATCTCGATCGGCTCGGGTAGAACCAGCTCTTGGATTGTGGGTGCGGCCGGTTCCGTCGGCTCGACGGTTTGCCAGGTTGCGGGCGGTGCGTCCGCCCGGCGTGCCACGACCGGCTCGACGCGCTCGAGCGAGCGCATCGGCTGCGACCACAGGACCATCGCCGAGATGCACGCGGCGGTGGCGGCGAGTCCGGCGCAGATCAGTGGCCACTGCACAGTCGAGCGGCGCAGCCGGCGTTCGATCGCATCGCGCTGGGCATCGGCGAGCGAAACGATGGGTTCCTCGGTCAGGTGGGTGCCGAGGGTAGCGGCGATGGCGGTGATGTCCGCCAGGGCGGCCGCAGCGTCGGGATCCGCTGCGATGAGCGCCGCGATCTCGCTGGCTTCCTCGGCTGGGAGTTCACCGAGCGCATGCGCGGTGAGGCGGGGATCGTCGAGCAGGTTCATGAGTGGTGCTCCGATGAAGCGGCGTGGCTGACTGGTTCGGTCAGACGTGCGCGCAGAGATTTGATACCGTGATGCATGAGGAATCCGACATTGCCGACCGACAGGCCGGTGATGTCGGCGATCTGCTGGTACGACATGCCGTGCTGGAATTTCAGGCGCACCACTTCGCGTTGGCTCGGCGGCAACTGCTCGACGAAGGCGGCGACCAGCGCCGCGGTCTCGCGCGCTTCGCAGACGCCAGGCGGGCCGGGCTGCCGCGAGGGAGTGTGCGTGGCGACCGGCCGTTCACGGGCGATCCGGCGATGGCGCAGGACATCGAGCGCGCGGCTGCGGCAGACGGTGAACAGCCACTGCGCGGCATGCCCGTCGACCGCCGCCCGCCGCTGCCCGCACAGGCGCATGAAGGTCTCCTGCACCACATCGCGGGCGGATTCGAGATCCCCGAGCATGCGCCAGGCATAGGTGGTGAGCGACTTCTCGAAGCGCTCGACCGTCTCGCGGATCCATTGGTCGTTTGCGGTCATGGTGTCCTCGTTCCGACGCTGCCCGACCATTCAACGAGCGACGCGCCGCTTTCTTAGAGACCGCTCATCCGAGCGCGTGGGACGGGGGAATGCACTCCGTCCCAGGTGTAGACGAGGGATCGCGACGAGGGTTCAGGGAGAGTCTGGAGAGAGTCCGACGTGCGACGTCCGACGTCGGACAGCCATCCGGTCAGAAAATCATTATCGCTTTCGGAACTCTAGACGTCGAACGTCGGACGTCGAACGTCGGACTCTCCCTCCGACTCTCCCTCCAGTTCCGCCATCAACGCCTCCGCCGCCGCCGCTTCCGCGCGCCGTCGGCTCGTCCCCTGACCCGACGCCGTCGAACTGGCGATCGCGGCGGTCGCCGTGAATGCGGGTTCGTGATCGGTGCCGCCGCTGCGTTCGCAGGTGTAGTCCGGCAGACGCTTGTGGTGCTCGAGGCACCACGCCTGCAGGCGCATGCGCGGGTCGTCGCGGCCGGATTCGGGATCGTCGAGGAACGGGGCGAGCGCCTGCTCGACGGCGGTGCGCAGCGCCTGCCAACCGCCATCGAGGAACACCGCGGCGAACAGGCTCTCCATCAGGTTGGCCTTCACCGAGTCGGGCCAGGGCGAACCCATCTGCGAACCGACCTGACACTGCGCGAGCAGTCCGAGGCGTTCGATCGCTCGAGCGAGGATGGCGCGACTCGCGAGGCGCGCGCGCAGACGTGACAGCTGGCCTTCATCGGCTTCGGGGAAGCGTTCGTAGACCATCAGGGCGAGTGCGGCGCCGAGCAGCGCGTCGCCGATGAATTCGAGCCGCTCGTTCGCCATCGTCAGCTTCTGGGCGGCGGACGCCTGCGCGCCGCAGCGGCTGGCGTGGGTGCAGGCGCGCAGCAGCAGCGCCTCGTCGCCGATGGCATGTCCGAGCGCGAGTGCCACCGCGTGGGCGCGGGAGGGAGCGGCGGCTTGATCAGGTGCGTCGGCCATGCGACCGGGACCATATCCCTTCTGGAACCCCTGGAAAGGCGCCCATGATGGCGCAGCCGCCGCGGTGAGCAGCAGGCAGAGGACCATCGCCGGTGACCCAGAACGCATTCCTCCAGATATGCAAGGCCTGCAACCACGAGTTCCGCGCGCACGCGAAGCTGGTTGGCAAGTCGGTGCCATGCCCCTACTGCCAGAAGCCGCTGACCGTGGTCGCGGTGGTCGGCCAGCCCAACGACAAGCTGGTCGGTCAGGAGGTGGGCGGCTGCCGGCTCGCCAAGCGACTCGGCGCCGGCGCCCTCGGTGTCGTCTACGAGGCCAAGCAGCTGTCGATCGGTCGCCGTGTCGCGATCAAGATGCTCTCGAGCAAGGCCGCGTCCGACAAGGAGGTGGTCGCGCGTTTCCAGCGCGAGGCCAACCTCTGTGCCAAGATCAAGCACCCCAACGTCGTCGGAGTCTACGATTGCGGCCTCGACCGCGGTGTGCACTTCCTGACCATGGATTTCATCGACGGGCTCACGCTCGCGGCGCTGATCGAGGAGCAGGGCAAGCTCGAATGGAAGGAGGCGGCGGGATACATCACCCAGATCGCGCGCGCCCTCGAGCACGTCCACGGCCAGGGCATCATCCACCGCGACATCAAGCCGGCGAACATCCTGATCGACGAGCAGAAGGTCGCGAAGCTCGCCGACCTCGGCCTGGCCAAGCAGGTGGACAACGAGGAGGGATCAGGAGCGGGTCTGACCATGCAGGGCATCGCCATGGGCTCGCCCGCGTACATGCCGCCCGAGCAGATCCGCAACGCCAAGGAAGCCACGCACCTGGCCGACGTCTACGCTCTGGGCGCCACCTTCTACCAGACCGTGACCGGCGTCATTCCGTTCGACGGCAAGAACGGCACCGAGGTCATGACCAAGGTGCTGCGCGAGGAGGCGGCTCCGGCGATCACCCGCGTCCCCACCCTTCCGCAGGGGGTGTCCGATCTCATCCAATCGATGCTGTCGAAGAATCCCGCCGATCGGCCGCAGGGCGCCGCGGTGCTGATCCAGGAGCTCGAAGCGGTGGTCGCCGATCCGGTGAAGCCGCGCAGTCGCAAGCGCGTGGTGAAGCGGGTAGCGGTCGAACGGCTCGGTCAGCGGGGAACCGCGGTGATCATCATCGCCGTGATCCTGGTCGTCGCCCTGATCATCGTCCTGATC
>JACDEN010000270.1 GCA_013816415.1 Planctomycetota bacterium | reverse complement strand
GCCCGATGCAGCGAGCCGTAGCTGGTGATCACCAGGTCGCACTCCGCCACCCGTCCGGACGGCAGCGCGAGCAGTTCCTCCGTCGGCATCTCCGAGGTGTGGGCGATCAGCACCCGCAGCGTCGGCGCGAAGCGCGCCGCCTCCTGCGCCCAATTGGCTAGCAGCGACGCCGGCGCCACCAGCAGGCTCGGCGCGGCACCTTCCGTGCGTTTGCGCGCCAGCAGGAGCGCCAGCACCTGGATGGTCTTGCCCAAGCCCATGTCGTCGGCGAGGCAGGCGCCCAGACGCAGGCGCGACAGCAGATGCAGCCAGCGCACCCCCACCTGCTGGTACGGACGCAGGGTGGCGTGCAGGTCGGAGCCAAGCTCGACCGCGGCCAGACCCTGCGGACTGCGCAGGCCAGCGAGCGTCTCGGCCAGCCATGGGCCGGCGATCACCTGCGACCACTCCGGAGCGACCACTGCTTCCGCGGTGCCGCCCACGTCGCCAGCCTCGGCGAGCAGCCGCATGGCTTGGTGGAAGCCGAGGCCGTGATCCGCCGCCGTCTTCTCGACCTCGCGAAAGTGCTCCAATGTGCGCTGCAGGCGTTCGGCATCGATCTCGACCCAGCGTCCGCGCAGGAACACCAGGCCACGGCTGCTGGCGAGTAGGGTTTTCACCTCGGCAGCGCTGAGCGCCTCGCCATCGAGTGCGATGCGGACCGAGAAGTCGAGCAACGCATCCTGTCCCACCAGCGACGGCTGTCGCCCACCCACGGTGGCGCTGACCGTCGGCCGCGACGGCCGGTTGGCCCGCCACTGCGCCGGCATGCGTACCACCAGGCCGGCCTGCTCCAGCCGCGGCGAGTCGTTGAGGAACGTCAGCGCCTGCCCAGCGGTCCAGCGCAGCGGCTGGAAGATCTCGCGTCGGTCGATCAGGCCCTTCAACCAGACGCAGGCTTCGGCGGCACGTTGCAGCGGCGCCAGCAATGCCAGCAAGCGCTCCTTGTCGGAGGCCGCCGCGTACTCGCGCAAAGCCTCGCCCAGGGGTCGGTGCTGGGCCTTCCCCTGTGCCGACAGCCGCGTCGAGTAGGTGACGATGAAGGCGAAGGGGAATTGCTCGTCCGAGCGGTTCTCGGCGAGGTGGACATGGATGCGGCCGACGAGGTTCCACGCCGGGTTGCGTACTTTGAGGAACGCGCCGAGCGGTTTGCCGGAACTGCCGAGTTCGGCATGCAGCGTCTGGTCCAGTTCCTGCCACAGCCGCTCCAGCACCTGCACCGACAGGTATTCCGCCCCGACCATCGGCGGCGCCGACCAAGCCAATGCCTGCAGATCGCCGGCATCCGGGGCCGGCACGCGGCCCGGCCCCTGCTCGGCCACTTCCGGTAGCGTGCAGAGCGCGGTCACATAGCGCACGGCGAGGTCGCGCCACCACGCTAGCACCGGCGGCAGCGCCGCGCCGACCTGTTCCGTTCCCAATTCCAGCAGGAGTCGTCCGGAGCCGACGGCGATGTTCGGCACCAAGCGCTTGGCCAGTTCGACGGACAGCGGTGACGCGTCCTCGGACGCGATCACCGTCAGGTGGCCATGCGGAGTGAGGGCGAAGGTCGATGCGACGTCAGGCACTGCTCAGCATCTCCAGCGTCGCGCCATGCTGGCGAGTGCTCCTGCCACGAGGAGACATGAGTTCCAGAATGCGACTCGAGCGCTGGCTCCCCGGGGAGGATTCGAACCTCCGACCAATTGATTAACAGTCAACTGCTCTACCACTGAGCTACCGAGGAATGCGGAGCGTTCGCGACGGAGGGCCTTTATCCCGCTGGTCCGGACAAGTCAAGGCGGAGGGGGTCGGATTAGGATTTTTCGCGAGGTTTCGCCCGCTCGGACAGCGGTTTCCTGATGCGCTGGCGGTGATGCGCCCATGCTCGGACGCGCATGTCCGATCGCGTGCTCCTCTGCCTCTCGTCACTGCTGCGCTCGCTCGCCATCGGCATGCTCGGAGTGTTGATCGCGCTGCATTTCATCTCCCACCACTGGAGCGACCGCCTGCTGTTCGAGGTGGTGGCGTCCGGCCTCGCCGGCGGTGCATTGGCGTCGGGCCTGGCCGCGTTCGTGGCTGACCATGGACGCCGCCGGTGGCTCTCGGTGCTGTCGGCGTTGTCCGCGGGCGGGGTCGCGGTGTGCGCGTTCGCGCCGGACGAGAGTTGGATGCTGGTGGCGGCGTTCGTCGGCATGCTCAACGGCATGGGCAAGGACCGCAGCGCGCAGCAGGTGATCGAGACCGCCATCCTGCCCGCGACCGCCACCGCGGCCGAACGCACGTTGGTCATCGCGCGCTACAGCATGCTCCAGGACATCGGACTCGCGGTCGGAACCCTCGCCGCGGGCCTGCCGAAGATCCTCGCGCCCGCGACCGGTGGTTCGGGCACCGGCGCCTCGCTGATGATCGCCGCGGGACTGCTCGCGTGCGGTGTGGTCATCCCGCTGTTCCTGTCGTCCGCGGTCGAGATCCCGCGGCCGCCGGTGGCGATGCGGCTGTCGCCGGCGAGCCGCGGCGTGCTGTGGCGCCTGTGCGGCCTGTTCTCGCTCGACAGCCTCGGCGGCGGATTCATCACCGGCTCACTGGTGACGTTTTTCTTCATCAAGCAGTTCGATCAGAGCGCGGTGGTCGTGGGCTCGCTGCTGTTCCTGGCGCGCTGCGCCAACGCGGTGTCGCACCTCGGAGCCGCCTGGCTCGCCAAGCGCATCGGCCTGGTCAACACCATGGTCTTCACGCACATCCCGTCTTCGCTGCTGCTGGTTACCGTCGGTTTCACCGGGTCGTTCTGGGTCGCCGCCGTGCTCTACCTGTTGCGCGAGAGCCTAGTCGAGATGGACGTGCCGACGCGTCAATCCTACGTGATGGCGGTGGTGAGGCCCGAGGAGCGCACGTTCGTGTCAGCCGTCACCAGCCTGGTCCGCCTCGGCGGTTGGGCGGTCGGCGCGGCCATCGCGGGGGCGGTGCTCGCCCTTCCGCACGTCGGGCTGGCGATGCCCCTGATCGCCTGCGCCGCGCTCAAGATCACCTACGACATCCTGCTCTACTGGAATTTCCGGCACGTGAAGCCGCCTGAGGAGCAGGTGGCTGCCCAGGTGACGGTTCCGGCGGTCACATAGCCGTCACAGATCCCACGGTTCGGGCGCGGCCGGCTGCGGCGGCTGGTCGCCCTGGCGCACGGCGAAGCAGGTGGCGCCGGTGTCGAGCATCGCCTGCAGGTACGGTCGGCAGCCGCCGCAGCCCATGCCGCAGTGCGTCGCCAGGCTCAGCTGCGCGACCGTGGTCCAGTCGTTCGCCCGCGCGAGCTCACGCAGCTCGGCGAAGGTCATGCGGTAGCAGACGCAGCGGGTGACGGCCACTCTTCGATCATAAGGCAGGCGAGGGCGATGCTACCGCTGCGCGGGGAGTCCGACGTCCGACGTGCGACGTCCGAGGTCGACTACAGGGACAGCATGAGCAGTGCCCGTTGGGAAACGTCCGGGGTCCGGGGTCGACGGCAAAAGAAAGAATGTCCGACGTCCGACGTCCGACGTCGACAGCCGAAGCCGAAGCCGGAGCAGGGGGCGTTCGAACAAATATCCTTGGAGGTGGGCGCTGGCGCCGAGCGGCGCTATCCGCGGCGGAACACGTCCGACGACAGGTAGCGGTCGCCGCGGTCGCAGGCGATGAACACGATGACGCCGGAGTCGACCTCGTGCGCGATACGCAATGCGGCCCAAGCGGCGCCGCCGGAGCTGACGCCGACGAACAGGCCGGCGTCGCGCGCCAGGCGGCGCGTGGTCTCCTCGGCGTCCTTCTGCGAGATGTCGATGACGCGGTCGACGCGGCTCGGCTCGAATATCTTCGGCAGGTAGGCCTTCGACCAGCGGCGGATGCCAGGGATGGTGCTGCCTTCGGTCGGTTGGCAGCCGACCACCGCGATCGTCGCGCTGCGCTCCTTGAGGAAGCGGCTGCAGCCCATGATCGTTCCGGTGGTGCCCATCGCGGAGACGAAATGCGTGATGGCGCCCGCGGTGTCGCGCCAGATCTCGGGGGCGGTGGTTTTATAATGCTCGAGCGGATTGTCGGGGTTGGCGAACTGGTTGAGCATCAGGAACGCGTCGGGCCGGCCCGCGGATTCCGTCACGCGCTGCTGCGCGATGTCGCGCGCGACCTCCATGTTGCCGTCGACCAGGATCACCTTGGCGCCGAAGGCCTCCATGGTCTGGGTGCGTTCGATGGTCAAGGTGTCGGGCATCACCAAGTGCATCTCGACGCCGGCGGCCTGGGCGATCATCGCCAGCGCGATGCCGGTGTTGCCGCTGGTGGCTTCGATCAGGCGCATGCCCGGCTTGAGCTCTCCGCGCGCCTGCGCGCCGAGGATCATACCGCGCGCGGCGCGGTCCTTCACCGACGACGCGGGATTGTTGCCTTCGCATTTCGCCAGCAGCCGCACGCCGGGCTTGCCGACCAGGGCGGAGATGTCGCATAGCGGCGTATTGCCGACGAGGTCGAGGAGGCCGGGCATCATCCCACGATGATCTCCTGGGGCCGCTGGGCAAGGCGAGGTCGGGCCATCGTGCACGTTGATGATCGATCGGCCGTCACCTTACCCAGGCAGCGCTCCCGCCGAACCGACCGCCGTCAGCGCTTCGCCCGCCAGGTAGAAGCTGCCGGTGACGCAGGCGTCGTGACCGGCGGCGACCGCGGCGAGGGCCTGGCCGACGTCGGGGAACCATGCCCACGCGGTGGCGCGCTCCGGCCAGTCGTCCGGCCCGCGCGCGCGGGTCGAGCGGTAGCCGCAGCGGAGGACCACGATGTCGGAAGGGATCGCCGCCAGCACCTCGTCGACCTCCTTGTCCTTGGCCAGGCCGAGGATCAGCGTCCACGGTGGGCGCAGGGC
>JACDEN010000269.1 GCA_013816415.1 Planctomycetota bacterium | reverse complement strand
GCAGACTACTCGGGCAGGCTGGAGATTTGTGACGGAACAACCATTTTCCGACGGACACTAGCTAGCGAGCCCCGCTGGTTTGCTGCAACGTGCTTGAGCGGTTGCCTTTACCCGCAACCTTGTCAGCGACCCCCTGGATGAGCGAATATGGGTATGAGTCCCGACGAGATCGACGGCGTTGTGCGACGGATCCAGGGTGGTGATCGCGCGCCATTCGGCGACCTGATCGTCGAGATACAGCGGGATCTGCGCATATTTGTCGCCGCGCATGCGCCGAGCGCCGATGTGGTGGAGGAGATCATGCAAGCGTCCTTCGTCACCGCCTTCGAAAGCATCGCTGACTACGACCCACGCGGCACGTTCGGTCCATGGCTGAAGGGGATCGCGCGCAATCTCCTGCGCCGGGAGTTGCACGAGCGACGGCGGCAGGGCAGGAGATCCGGAGACATCCTGGATCGCGCGGTCGCGGATCAGTGCCTCATCGATCTCGAGGAACGTGAAGAGAGCGATGGCGAAATGGCGAAGTTGCGGGAGTGCCTGGCAGCCCTTCCGAGCCGCCAGCGCGAACTCATCGAGCGTCGCTACAGTCAGCAGCTGCCGCTGAACGTGCTCGCCCAGCAATTCAAACGCAATGCAGCGCACCTCAGCGTCCTGCTCTATCGTATCCGCGGGATCCTACGCGCGTGCCTCGAGGGTAAGGGCCTGGAAGCATGAATGAGCAGGAACTCGCGGAAATCACCGAGGCGTGGCTTACAGGCCGCCTCGATCGCCCGCGGCGCGAAGCTCTGGCAGCGGCGGCTGCCGCTGATCCGGTCCTGCTCGCACAGCTGGTGACAGACGCGCGCCTGTCGGCGCATCTCGATTCTCTCCTGGGCACGGGCGATGTCGGGAATCTGGCCGAACGCGTTCAGCAGATGCTGGACGCGAGGGCCAACCGTCATCGACGCACGTCGTGCAACAGCGGGCGACGTCAGGCGCTGGCCCCGGGAGGACGATGGCGAGCGCCTCGATGGATCGCCTCGATCGCCGCCCTGCTTGTGATCGCCACCGGCTTCGCGCTCTGGGCAGGACGTACTGATCGTGCACCGGTTATCGGTGACGTCCTGGCCCGGATCGCTGCGTTCGAATCGGGGGCGGTGTTGCGCCGGAACGGCGGAGTGACGCCGCTCGAGATCGGCATGTCGCTCCATGCCGGAGATGAGATCGACGCCTCGAACGGATCTGCCATAGTGACCCTGACTGACGCTACCGAGATCAGTTGTCCGAACGGTTCCCGCATCGCGCTCAACGCTTCTGACCCGGGCATGGTCGAACTGAGAGCGGGCGTCCTGCGTGCCGACGTGCGACCGCAGGATGTCCGACATCCGCTCCGCTTCACGACGCCGCAGTGCGAGGCGGTGGTGGTGGGAACGCGCTTGGAATTGCGAAACGGGAGCTCGCGATCGGCGCTCCTCGTCTATGACGGCCATGTGCGCATGGCGCCTGCGGGGGGAGGCGTTGCGGTCGATGTCGGCGCCGGGCAATTCGCCGTTGCGTCGCTCGAATTCCCACCCCGCGCTTATGGGATAACCGCCCAACCCAGTGGTTGGATCGACGCCTTCGTCGGCGATGGCCCTGACCTCGATGGCTGGTGGCCGGTGTGGGGAGCATGGACACGTCGTGCCGGGATCCTGTCGGGCATTCCGGCGTCAGGACCGATCGACCAGGACCGCTGCCGCATCGAGAGCCTCCGTTGGTACGGCGACCTCGATCTGACCTGTGCGCTCAGGCGCGACGACATCTCGGACTGCGATATCCAACTGCATGACTTCACCTGGGACATCCTACTGCCGGCCGGCATGCAACCCGGGTGGCATGATCTCCATGTCAGTTGCGTCGGTGAAGGTCCACCGCATTCGACGATCGATGGTCGCGAAATCACCGCGGTCCGAACCGACGGAAAAAAAAAGGCGAGTGGTCCTATCGGATTTTATGGACGGGGGCCCGGTCGGCTGGAGGTGAAGGATCTGAGAATCCGCGCGAGGTAGAGTCTTTCAGTGGTTGGCGGGCGCGATGATGTGCTCGCTGCAAAAGCGTGACTCGCGGCAGCGCCACCCCCACTGCCTCCAAGCTGAAGTTGAAGCTGAAGCTGAAGCTGAAGCTGAAGCTACGGCCTATCAGCTGGCACCAGCTAATGTGCCGTCCGGATGGCGCCGATGAATTCCAGGTAGCCGGTCGCCTTCAACGCGATGCGCCTGGTGTCCTCGTGGCGGAACACCCGGGCGAAATCCGCCAGCAGTTCGAGCTGGACGCCGTCATCCTCCTCGGGCGTCAGCACCATCACCACGATGGTGGCGGTGGCGTCGTCGTCGAAGCGGACGCCCTCCGCCGACATGCCGACCGCGACTGCCGGGCCGGGCAGTCCGGGCATGCGGGCGTGGGGGATGGCCAGGGAATCGCCGATGCAGGTCGACATCATGGCTTCGCGGGCGATCACGGCTTCGGTGATCGACGCGGCGGGCAGGCCGGTGGTCGCCGAGAGGACCTGCGCGAGTTCGGCGATCGCCGCGCTGCGCTCGTTCGCGCGCAGGCGGGGGATGAAGGTCTTGGATGACAGGAAGTCGACGATGCGCTTCGACTTCGGCCGGCGCAGCAGGCGCTGCATCACCGGGCCGCTCATCAGCGAGGTCACCAGCGCCATCACCACCAGCGCGACGAACAGCCGCTCGTCGATCAGCTTGTACTCCAGCGCGAGCAGGCCGAGGATGATCTCCATCGCGCCGCGGGCGTTCATCGCGAAGCCGATCGCCCACGACTCGCGCTTGGGCAGGCCGCACGACAGCGCGCCCAATCCGCAGCCGAGGATCTTGCCGGCGCAGGCGATGGCGATGACGAACGCGGAGAGCTTCCAGTCGAAATTCGCCACGAAGTCGACCTTGAGGCCGATCGAGGCGAAGAAGATCGGCGCGAACACGAACGACACGAACTGCTCGATGACGCGACGGGTGCGCTCCTGCAGGTGCGGCGAATCGCCGACCACCACGCCGACGATGAACGCTCCGAAGATGGCATGGATGCCGATGCGCTCGGTGAAGGCCGCCCCGAAGAAGGCCAGCGCAAGGACGAAGCCGAGGATGCCGCCGGGCCAGCTGGTGTGGGCATGGACCCACGGCACCGCGCGGTTCACCGCCCAGCGGCCGACGGTGCACATCGCCACCGCGAAGCCGAGCGTCATGACGATGGTGACGCCGACCGGGGTGCCGGTGCCGGCTTGGCCGATCATGCCGAGGATGATCGCGAAGACGATCCATCCGACGACGTCCTGGACGATCGCCGCAGCCATCACCACCATGCCCATGTCGGTGCGGTAGAGGTCGAGATCCATCAGCGTCTTCGCGATCACCGGCAGGGCCGAGATCGCCATCGCCGTGGCCATGAACAGGATGAAGGCGAGCTGGTTCTGCCCGTGGTGGAAACCGAGGAACGCCGGCATCAGCCACGCGGCGGCGAGGCCGATGGCGAACGGCAGGATCATGCCGGTGAAGCTGACGGTGAGCGCCGTCCGCCCCTGGCGCAGGATGGTCGACAGGTGGACCTCGAGGCCGGCGACCAGCAGGAACAGCACCACCGCGATGTTGGTGAAGCCCTGCAGCGCGACCTGGCCGGCCGGCTGCGTCGGGAAGATCAGGTCGGCCGCGCCGGGGATCCGGCCGAGCACGGTCGGACCGAGCAGGATGCCGGCGATGATCTCGCCCAGGATGGCCGGCTGTCCCAGGCGACGGGCCAGCTCGCCCAGCGCACGGGCGCTCAGCAACAGCACACCGAGCGAGAGCAGGAGCGCGGTGATGTCGTGCGCGGTGAGATTCATCGTCCGGCCCGCATCCTCGACCGCGGCGGAGGGGACTGCAAATGCTAAGCCCGGCGCAGACGGCCCGCGGGCCGCTCACGGCGAAAGTTGCAATCGGCAGTGCCGAAGGCCGGGGGCGTCATGCGCTCCGCGATGCTGCGTGCCCGGCTCCTTCACCCGTCACGGCAAAGGTTCCACAAGCGGTTAGTCTCGGACATTCTCGAGAAAGTCCGGCGAATCCCGCGCCGCCTCGGCCTGCACCCGCCCCGCGTGTCGAGCGGTCGCGGCCGTGCCCGCTGGTTGGCACCCCCCGTGCAAGGGATCGGGCGAGGAGCCTTCCATGCGCAACCGTCAGACCGTCGGCACCATCGGCTTCGATCTCGGGTTGAGGACCAGCCAACGCGCCGGTCCGCGCGCCGATGACGGCCTTCCGGCGATCATGATCACCTCGTTCTATCGGACCGTGGTGTCGCGGACCATGCCACGCTCGAAGACCGCCCACGGCGCCGACAGCGTGGGCCGGCGATGAGCGCTTCCCATCCGCTCGTCCTGGAGGCGCCCGCACATCGCTCCTCGCCCTTCCCGCCGGCCGAGCTGGCGGCGTGGAAGCGTCTGCTGCTCGCGCGACGGCAGCAGATCTCGGGCGACATCGCCGGACTGGTGCAGGACGCACTCGATGTGGAGTCGGTGCAGCCCTCGTCCAACCACCTCGCCGACGGCGGATCCGACAGCGACATCCAGGACACCAGCCTGGGGCTGGCGGACGATGACAAGGAGATCCTGCGCCTGATCGACCGCGCGCTGGCGAAGATCGACGGCCGCATCGGCCACGCCTTCGGATTGTGCGAGCACACCGGACAGCCGATCGCTCTCGAACGGCTCGAACTCATCCCGTGGACGCCGCTGTCGATCGAGGGCGCCACTTATCTCGAACAGCATTACCTGACGCTGGAAGACCTGACGGTCGAATGATCGTAACCGTCCGATGACGCCTCGATGAATCTGCCGGCGTCCCTGTCCATGCTGCTCTCCCAGGAGCACCCATGGCCGAGCCCATCACCACGATCACACCCCCCATCCGCCGTCGCACCGCTGCCGAG
>JACDEN010000268.1 GCA_013816415.1 Planctomycetota bacterium | reverse complement strand
TCCTGGCTGAAGCAGCCAGGATCGTCGCGTGATGGGCTTCGCCCATTTTATCACGCGACCACGGCTCGGCGGTCGGGCGCTTCGCGCCGGAGCCCCTCGGAAAAGCCGCTCAAGTTTGTTCTCTCCCGCGGAAATTTATGAACGTCGCGGGGGCCAGGGGCGAAGCCCCCTGCCATCGATCTTGTCCGGCGGCATAGCCGCCGCACGACCGCCGAGCCCTGGTTGCGTGATAAAATGGGCGAAGCCCATCACGCAAAAATCCTGGCCGTCCCGGCCAGGATTTAAGGGCGACAAAGGTCGCGGGGGTTTGGGGGCGAAGCCCTCGACTAAACAGCCGGCTGACCGATCCCCTTGAGCAGTTCGTCGAACCAGTCGGTGCCGATGTCGAACGGCTTGCCGCCCTTGATGCGCGGGAATTCGATCGGGCGCAGCACGCCGCCGCGCTCCTCGTCGTGGCCGATCACCCCGGATTCGCCGCGCATCGCGCAGTCGACCGCGAGGTCGACCATGCTCTTGATCAGCCGCAGGTCCTCTGAGTTCGCTGCCGCCGCGCGCGCGAAATATCCGCTCTTCTGCACCAGCGTCTTCTCGGCGCCGAGCAGCTTGGCGAACTGCTTGGAGAACCAGCCGCCGACATTAACCTTGTCGAGGCGGACGTGTCCGAAGGCGTCCTTCTCGACCGCTTCGCCGCGCGACTGCATCTCGGCGACGATGGTCTCGACGCCGGCGCCCTCGGCGATGAAGATGTTCACGCAGTCCTTGCGGTCCATCACCAGCTTCAGCCGCCTGGCCTCGGCCTCGATGTCGAGGCGCATCTCGGGCAGGTAGACGGCGTCGAGATCCTTGTGGTGCCGGCTGAAATTGAATCCCGGAAGGAAGTGCTGGTGCATCAGCCGTATGCGGTACTCGCGCGCGGTGGCGGCGGTCAGCCAGCCGCAGTTGCGGCCCATCACCTCGTGGATGATGAGCATGCGCGGATTCGCCGACTGCTCGCCGACCACGTTCTCGAAGAAGCGCGCGCCTTCCTCGGCCGCGGTCCAGGCGCCGAGGGATTGGCGGATCGGGATCACGTCGTTGTCGACGGTCTTGGGCAGGCCGACTACGGTGAGGCGGTAGCCGTTCTTCCCGAGGAACGCCGCGAGATCAGCTGCGGTGGTGTTGGTGTCGTCGCCGCCGATGGTGTGCAGGATGGTCACTCCATCCTTTGTCAGCTGTTCGGCCGCGGCCTTCAACGGATCCTGGCCGGGCTTCACCAGGCCGCGTTTCTCGCAGTCGGCCGCGTTGGTGAGCTTGACCCGGCTGTTGCCGAGCGGCGAGCCGCCGTGGCGATGGAGGAGCCCCGCCTGCGCCCGCACCTCGGGCGTGGCGGTGACGCTCTGTCCGAGCAGCAGGCCCTTGTAGCCGCCGAGGTAGCCGATGATGCCGACCTCGGGCGACAGTTCATGGTACCGCTCGATCAATCCGCCCACCGCGGACGACAGGCACGGAGCGAGGCCTCCCGCCGTCAACATCGCGACTTTGTGCTTGGGCATGTTTTCCTCCGCGTGCGGGGTCATAGCCAGCCCGACGCCACCGCCAAGGAAAAGCCGTTCGCCGCTATTTGCCGGATGATTTGTTGAGCAGCTGTGCGATGTCCGAGAGCGGAAGCACGCTCTCGACGACGATCTCGTCCCGACCGGCCTTCATCACCACGTCGATCGCGACCTGGGGAAGCGGCAGATCCGGGTCGAGACGCTCCTTCGCCTCCTCGCGAACCCACCGCGTCAGGTCGATCCAGCAGCTCATCAGGCCGACCGCGCCAGCCGGAGGAACGGAGGTCGCGGTGCGTCCGGCCAATGTACCGGCCGCCGCCAGCGCCTCTGGAGGTCTGGCTCCGCTGGCGGCGATGAGGTGGCGCTCGGTGGCGATCACGGCCTGGACCGGACCCTTGCCGTCGGCGGAAGCGAAGGTCGCACCGCTCAACGCGCCGACCTTTGCCTCTGCGACCGTGCGGTCGAACAGCACCGGCACGATGGCCGCGATGTTCGCGCAGAGGATCTGCGCCTGCATCTGCTCCACCGCGGCGACGGAGCCCTCCGATCCGTCGGGAGCATGATCCCGCGCGAAGGCGAAGGACCCGGTGCGGTCGAACAGGCTCCAGGCGGAATGCCAGGCGGCATCGGTGGCGAGCGTCCAGTGTTCGCCGGCGATCGCCTTCATCTGCGGAACCAGCGACTGCCCGAACGCCTCGCATTGTCCCTGCCAGCTGAACATGCCGGAGACCTGCGCGACGGTGGCGGGAGTCCGCACCACGCTCGCCAGCCGGTTCGCCTGGTTGCTCTGCGATCTCAGCCATTCGGCGCACTGCGAATCAGGCAGCAGCTGCAGCGAGGCGGTGATCTGTGCGCCGTTGGGGGCATGGCGGATCTGCCAGCTCCAGCTCGCGAGCTGCGTGACGAGCGACGATCCCGCCTGCTGGAGGATGACCGCGGCCGCGGTGCCCTCGGCCGGCAGCCAGCGCTGGACCAGCGGCAGGTCGAGCGGGATTCCGTACGGCAGCCGATCGGTGAACGGCCCCCAGGCGGTGAACGACAGCACGGCGTCGTCGACCGGCTGCGGCAACGGTTTGGCTGCAAGCAGCCGGCACTCGTCGGCGGTGCGCGCGAGGTACGCGGTATTGTCGCTTACCAGCAACCGGTACTCGTCGCGTCCGCCGTTGCGGTTCTGGGTGAGCACCACCGTGCCGTCGCGATCGCCAACGCGCACCAGGGGCGGCTCTCCTGCGGGCATGGCTCCGAAATTGTCGACGAAGACGCGGCGGTTCGCCACCGGGATCACCGCGGTCAAGGCCGAGCGTCCCGGCCGCCAGGCGACCACTGCCGGTCGACCGAGATCGATGCCCTCGAGGGATGCCGAACAGTACAGCGCGCGCGCAATGGTCTCGCGCACGGATTTCGCATCCTGTCCCGCGGAGGCGATCAGCATCGATGCCTGGCGCTCGATCCACAGGCCGTCGTTGACGCGCAGCATCGCGGCGGCCTCCTTGAGCACCGGCTGATCGAGACGGCTCTCAGCTGCTGCCACATTGATGTTGATGAAGATGGCGAGCAGCGCGGCGATGAGGAGTGCTGGCATGCGTCGACGGTAGCGACCGGTCGGCCGGTCGGCAACCATGGCCGAGCCGATGTCGTGGCGATCAGTGCGACGGCGGACTGAAACGCATCAACAGCAACGACTCGACATTGCCGGTATCACGCAGCGGCGTCAGGCTGATCTGCCAATGATCGGCACCCGGCGCCAGCTTCGCGCTGGTGATGGTGCCCAGCACCAGGCCGGCGGGCAGACGGCCGTCGGCGCCCGCGGACACCACGCGCATCCCTTCCGAGATGGTCAGCCCCTCGCGGTGCTCGACGAAGTCGAGAGACACCTGACCAGCCCGGCCGCTTCCCACCAGCACCCCCTCGGCGAGCTTCTGCTGATCATCGACGATCGCCGCCGGGATCCTGCTCTCGCTGTCGGTCACCTCCTGCACCAGGCAGCGTCCGTCCTGGACGCCGGCGACCACGCCGACCAGGCTCCAGCCGCTGCACACCGGCATGCCCTTGACCACGCCGTCGACCGCGCCGGCATCCACTTCGCAGTACCGGCGCCCGGCACGGTGGGTGCGCGCGATCACCCGCGCGCGGACCACCACCGCCTGCTCGGGGGGGATCCCGCCTTCGCCCTTGATCGCCAGATACTCGGACAGCCGCGTCCGCAGCACCACGTTCTCGGCATTCAGGCGGATCACCTGTTCCCGCAGCGAGGTCACCCCGTCGGCCTCCTTGGGGATGGGCGCCAGGCCGCGCTGCAGCGGTTCGATCGCATTGCCGAGCCTGCTCCAGACCATGCCACCGGCGCCGGCGACGACGAGCAGCCCGGTCACGCCGACGATGATACCGATGACGTTCCGTCGCGAAGGCATGCGCGATGGTCGTTCCCCACGCAGGGTCCGCAAGCCGCCGCGGGGCCCCGCCGTGTCGACCGCCCCGACCGCGTATGAGCATGTACCACTGGCATTTCCGCGTCGTTCGGGGTAATCAACCGTAATCCTGCCATGGTCCTTCCTGTGAACATCCTGGTCGTCGACGACCGTCCGGACAGCGTGCTGTTCCTGACCGAGTTCCTGCTCTCGCGCAAGCACCGCGTCGCCACCGTCGGCAATGGCAAGGAGGCGCTCTCGGCCATCCTCAGGCGCAAGGGATCGAGCGATCCGTTCGACCTGGTGATCAGCGAACTGACGCTGCCCGGTATGGATGGCTTGGCGCTGATCCGCGAGCTGCGCCGGCGGCAAGAGGTGATCGAGGTGGTGATCTGCACCGCCTACGCCGCGATGCACCCCAACCTCAAGCAGGACGCCGAGCGCCTGAACTGCATCGGCATCCTCGACAAGCCCGCCGACCTGCAGCGGCTCGACGAGGTCATCGCCATGGCCGCGGCGCGGAAGCGTTCGAGTCCGGGCACGGGGAAGATCACCAGCGGCACGGCGAAGACCGATCAGCCCTTCTTCGGGACCGCGCGCACGGTGCGCTCGACCGAACCATCCAGTGGATCGGTGCGCCGGGAGTCCGCGACGGGCGACGCCCTCGAATCGCGCGAGTCGACGCCGGTCACCACCCCGTCGCAGCGCCGGCATCCGTCGCCGCTGCCGTTCGAAGAGACCGAGCTGCCCCCTCCGCCCTCGCGCCAGGTGAAGTCCTACAGCCACCAGGCTCCCGCCACCGACAGCATCCCCCGTCCGGTCGTGATCGACCAGCGTCCGCCGGCCGCGATACCGGTGCCGCCGCCCGCCCATCCTCCCGGACATCCCGGCACCGCGTCGTTCGCCTCCGACCAGCCGCCAGCCGCGGTGAAGCCGCTGGCCCCGATGACCACGCGCCTGCGCCGCACCGTCACCGGCACCGAACGC
>JACDEN010000267.1 GCA_013816415.1 Planctomycetota bacterium | reverse complement strand
TCATCGGCTGATTTGCGTACAGATACTGATCGCCCAATTCGGGATGGCTCAACACCTGGATCTTGTTGGCGGTTATCAGGCCATGATCGTCCATATAGAAATGCGGTATCTTGGTGCCGGCGTTGGCGGCCGTCGGCAGGTACATGATGAGGTGCAGGTGCGGAGGATAGTCGACGTGCACCGGATCGTTGGATTCGAAACCGAGCAGCGACATGCTGCCCGCTTTGGCGGTCGCAACCCGGTGCTGGATGCCCCAGTCCCGCATGATGAGCCGCGAGGCGAAGATGTAATTCACGACCGCACGCGCCTGGCCCGACACCCACGGATGATCGGCGTACCAGCCGGCGCGACGATACGTGAGGTTGTGCTCCACGCGGATGGCCAGATCCGATTCATTGAAGAACGAATGGATTTCGAACGTCGGCCACGCGTTTCGCAGCGACGTGGCATGGACCGGGATATCGCAGGTGGCGGCGTCCCGGTTCGTGGCGACGTTGCCCAAGGTCAGGTGGGTGTCGTTCATGATGATATCCGTGAACGGAACCCCCGGCCAAGAAACGGTTGCTCCAGGAGCGATTCCGTCCGGTCCCTGCACGAACACGTAAAATTCACCCTCGCTGGAAACCGCATAGCCAGTCGAAGTGACTTGGGTGTAGCCGGCCGGAAGGGTGATCGTCGGAGCCGTCGGATACCCAGGATCAGCTCGGACGACGCGGATGCACGCGTAAGCGGTCGCCGCTGACGTCTGCCCGCTGCCCGCGACCAGGTTCAGGAGCACGACAAACCCAAGGAGGAAGTGTTTAATCGCCTTAGGGTTGACGGAGTACATTTGCTAGCTCTCACCTAATAAAATATGAGTGCGATCATTCCAAGAGCACACCACATGGTATGATCCTAGACGCCGCGTTAGGTAGATAGCCCTCTTGGAAAACTTGCCGCAAGTGGTTGGCTACCAACATGAAACTGACCCCTTCTCTTCGCGACCTTGCTCACCCGCAGGGTGAGCGCCTTCCCATCGCCGACACGGGTCACAACGACACGTTTCCCATCGAAGTCGGCGGGGGTGTATTCCATGTCCGTTTTGATGCGGATGTGCAGGTGAGCGCGCTGGGTGGGGTGGTGCCGTTCGCGCAGTTTCTGAAAGCCAGCGGTCTATTCGATGAGTGGGTGGCTGAGGCGCCGTTGGTCCCTGGGGGAAACCGTGCTCATGCCCCGCAGGACGTGCTGGGGACCATGCTGCTGTCGTCGCTCAACGGGCACTACCGCTTTGCGCACGTAACCGCGCTGCGCGGGGACACGGTCGTGCCGGCTGTGCTGGGGATGACCACGGCGGTGAGCGAGGATGCGGTGCGGCGAGCGATGAAAAAGATGGTCGAGCCGGACGAGGCGCGCGCGCAGACGGTGTCGTGGTCGCAGCGGCATCTGCGCAAGACGCTGGAGCCGCTGATGGCGCTGCCTTGGGTCATGGATGTGGATGTGACGATCAAGCCGGTATTCGGCTATCAGCCGGGATCCGTCGTGGGCTACAACCCGCAGAAGCCGGGGCGTCCATCGCACGCGCTGCACTCCTTCGTCATGGCGCGGACGCGCCTCGTGCTGGAAGTCGTGGTGCATCCGGGCAACGAGCACACGGTGAAGAGCACGATTCCGGACTTTCAGAGCGTTCTGATCGCCCTGCCGCGCCAACTCTGGCCGCAGTTTGCGCGTGGAGACAGTGCCTTCGGCACCGAGGCGATGATGGTCTGGCCGGAAGCCAATGGACTCGATTACCTCTTCAAACAGCGGATGACGACGCGTACCCGTGCATTGGTGCAGGAACTCGACCTCACCCAGGGTTGGGTCGACACCCGCCAGGGCTGGGAAGGCAAGGAGTCGACGCTCAGACTCTCGACCTGGACGCGCGCACGCCGCGTCATCATCCTACGGCGCCCGGCTCCGAAGCAGCGCTACCTACGCGCCAAAGACCTCGCCAAGGCCAATGCCCCCACGCAGGAGGTCATCGAATCCTGCCTGCCCCACCTCGTCGAAGGCGACTACGAATACCAGGTTCTGGTCACCTCGCTGACCCTCGACATCCCGGCCATCGCCCAACTCTACCGCGACCGTGCCGACGTCGAAAACGTCTTCGATGAGATCAAAAACCACTGGGGTTGGGGCGGCTTCACCTCCCATACCTTCGCGGTCACCCAGAACGTCGCACGAATGACTGCTCTCTTCTACAACTGGTGGTCCATCTTCTGCCGCCTCGCCGATCCCAATCACCACCGCGAAGCGATCACCACCAGGCCGGCGCTTCTGCACAGCATCGTCAGACAAACCACCTCCGGCGGCCAACGCATGCTCACCATCACCAGCACCAACGGGAACAAGAACGCCATCTCCGCGTTCTTCACCAGACTCGGCGGATGGCTATCGGCTTTCAACACTATCGCGGAGCAATGGCTCCCGCCGCGCCGCTGGCAGGAACTCCTGAGAGCCATCTTCCCAGGCCCATTCGGCGTCATCTACGACCCGAGCGGATGAATCCGGCACTCTTAACGGTATCGAGTCGTTCTGACCGTCGTGCGGGAGCACGGACGTGGGGGTCTAACGCGGTGTTTAGGATGATTGGTGCCGGCGGCGTCGCCGAGGTCTACCGCGTCGCCCATGTCGATGATCCGCGGTCGGTCGCCGCCCTGAAGGTCATGCGCCGCGAGCGCCAGGCCGACAAACGGCATCTCCAGGATTTCCAACACGAATTCGAGTTGCTTGGCCAGCTCAGGCATCCGGGGATTCCTGCCGCCCGCCGGATCGGCGAGATCGATGGGCGCGCCTGCATGCTGATGGATCTCGTGCCCGGAACCACGCTCGCTGCCGAGGTCTCGGCGCGCACCACGCGGGCGGCGCCGGCGCTCTACGCGCGGCTGGTCGGGATCGTGTCCTACCTGCATCAGGAAGGTATCGTCCACAACGATCTCAAGCTCGAGAACGTCATCCATGATGCCGGAAGCGACCACCTCGCCCTGGTCGATTTCGGAAACGCCCGCGCGCCGATCCGCACCAGCCTGTTTCGGAGATTCCTTCCGAAGCCCAAGACTGTCTTCGGATCGACGACTTACATCGCCCCGGAGCTGACCGCGGGCCATCAACCCACGTTCGCCAGCGACGTCTACGCGCTCGGCATATGCGCCTTCCAGCTGTTCGCCGATGCCCTGCCTTTCCCGGCGCGTGCCACCCAGCGCGTCCGCAAGGGCGCGGCCACGGTGCGAGCCATCCAGGACCACCTGCCGGGGCTGGCCCAGCCCGCGGCGAGGGCGATCGACGCATGCCTCGATCCGAGTCCGATGGGCCGGCCGCAGTCAGCGGTCGAACTGCACGGCGCGATCGCATGCCTGGCGACGATGGAGGAGCAGGGTCGGACGACGCGCACCAAGCGGACGAAGCGCACCAGCCGCCGCGTCGCGCTCGAACCGCGTGCCGGTCACTTGGGCCGGTAGCGGCGCAGTTCGCGGCTGATGGCGTCGGCGAGGTAGCCGAACGCCTGGTTCTTCATGTCGTCCTTCAGCGTCACCTTCGCGGTCAGGACGTTCTTCTTGCGGTCGATGTCGGCCGCGTCGAGCAGTCGCGCGGGGAACTTCAGCTTCTTGATGCCGACGTCGGCTCCCGCGAACACCACCGGCTTGCGCCACCAGATGTAGCGGTCGACGGATTTCGCCATCTTCTCGCTCGGGGTGTTCACCTGCAGCAGGGTGCTGCCCGAGCTGTCGTAGGTCAGGTGGAAGTCCGAGATCTTGTCCTGCAGGTCGCCCAATTTCAGGTCGGTCGCCGGCGCGGTGAAATCCAGCGCATGCGCGGGGGCGGCGGACCAGGCGGCGACCTTGAGGGTCTCGAGAGTCTTCGGAGGCGCGACCACCAGGTCCTCATCACCGAGGATCACGACCGAGAATCCGGGCAGGCGCGGGAGGGGCCAGGACTTGCCGAGGGGGGTGTCGGTTCCGGCCTGGCCTTTGGAGATGCGGTCGACCGCCTGCTTGGACGGGATGCCGAGGAAGCGGATGATCGGCGGTGATTTCGTGCCTTCCCAGGCCACCGTGACGCGCCGCAGTCCGACCGTCGGATCCTCTTCCGGGACAGCGGCCGTGGCCGCGGGATCGACCGCGGCGCCGTCCGCTGGGGCTGCGGTGCCGTCTGCCGCGGCCGGAGCCGGAGGCGCTTCAGGCTTCAGGCAATCCCTGAGCATGGTCCCGACCGGAGTGTCCTTGATGTCCGCGAACTGCACGTCGACCAGGGCGGCGCGCGCGGGCAGCGCCAGGAGCGACAACACGCCGACGCAGGCGGCTTGGAGGACCAGTCTGATGCTCATGTCGCTTCTCCTGTTGGAGCGCCCCTGTCAGCAGCCTTCAGCGGTAGCGGTGAAGGTCCGACGGTGAGGGTGCGTTCCACGGGGTGATGGTACCTCTCCCAACCCTGCAATGCCAGGAAAAGGTCGGACTCCATGAGGCCGCGCTGAGGGTTCAGTATGATAACGTCGCACGCGCCGCCGATCGGATGGCGGATGCGCCATCGGGGGACGTTCTGAGTTCTCGGTTCTGAGTCCTGGGACAACCGAGAACCGAGAAATCAGAACCCAGAACGCTGCCTCACCGTCCTGCTCATTCGCAGAGCCGGACCAGGTCCGCGCCGTAGGTGCGCAGGCGTTTCGCTCCCAATTGCGGAACGCTCGCGAGGTCGCCCGCTCCGTGCTGCTTGAGGTATTCGAGCGCCTTCGCCGGAAGCACGACCTGGAGCGGCACCGTGCGGCGTTCGGCCTCGGCGCGCCGCCAATCCTTCAATCGCGTCTCGCGCTCCTCTTCGATGGGCAGCACCTCGCGATGGCGTGGACGCGGCGGCAGAAGACCCGCGTCGGATTGCGCAGCCTTGATCGCCGCGATGAGGTCGTCGCCGTGCGCGCTGAGGATCCATC
>JACDEN010000266.1 GCA_013816415.1 Planctomycetota bacterium | reverse complement strand
GCGGCGGCTGCTCTACCTGGCCGCCGCCAAGCGCCTGCATGAACGCTGCGCGGCGCTCGAATCGATGCCGCACCTGGCTCCGCGCTTGGCTCCGCGCCTGCCAACCGAGGCGCGTCGGCGCAGCCCGACTCCGAACCGGACCACGTCGCAGCGTTTGCCGCGGCTGCCGGCGAAGGCCGACCAGGATGCGACGCCGGTGGCCGGATCAGCGCTCGTCTGACGCGCGTCTTCTGATAACCTGCAGGTTATCAGGACGGGCGATGCCGAAGCGGATCAGCGACCTATCGCGCAGCATCGACCGGCTCATCTACGCCGGCGGCACGTTCCTGCCATCGGTCGAGGAGTCGCGCCGGTTGCGTCTTCAGTGCCGCCTCGCGGTCACGGCGATCACCGAGGAGGAGTTCCTGACGGCCTTGGCGCAGCGCGCATGCGTCGGTGCCAAGACCGATTGGCGAAAGGTCTCGAGGTTCGCTGAGGAGGCCTGACCTCTGGTCGGCGACCATTCGGATCGGCCGGGCATCTTCCCATCAACCGAGGTGTCCATCGCGCCATCAGCGATGACGGTCAGGGCTCGGGGCGCCCGTCGGTTCCTGGTCAAGTTGAGCGAACCGGTTAGCCTCATCCAGGATGCCCGGTCCCTTGACGAGGTTCGAGATTCCTGCCGATGGGCGGCTTCCGACGGTCAGCCGGGTGCTGCATCTCCGCGGCCGAGGCCATATCGGCATGACCGCGAGGGGCAGCAAGGACCACGAGCTGCATTTCGTCAGTCGGGGGAGCCTCGCCATGGTGTTGGAAGGCACGGACCTGGTCATTCCCGCTGGGCACATGCTCTACACTGGTCCCTCCGTGCACTACGGCGTCTCGCATTCCGCACCCGCCGATCTGTCCTGCTTCCATTGCCACTTCACCCTGCCTGGTGCGCGCGTCCTCCAGGTCGATCTCGCTGGATGGGCTGGGCATACGGGGAACATAGACGCGTTCGCTGCCGGCCGCGAGCGCCTGATCTCGCTGCCCCGCCTCTGGCCCATCCGCAAGCCAGCGGCGCTGACGGAGCAGTTCCTGGCGCTGATGAATGATCAGCGTGGCCGGCAGCCGGGTGATGCGGTCGCGGCCCAGGCACGCTTCCTGCTTCTGCTGCACGCGATCGCGACGGATGGAGTCGTGCAGCCACGGGGTCGGGCGACGCGATCGAGCCATGCGCACGTCGCCCGCGCGCTAGACCTCATCGAGCGCAAACCGGGTCATCGCGCGACGCTGGCCGCCATCGCTTCGACGTTGGGCATCGAAGCCGTCTACCTCGCGCGCTTGTTCAGGAAGCAGGTCGGCTGCACCTTGGGGAGCTACTCCGTGCGCAGGTCGATGGCGATCGCCCAGGAACGCCTGCTCTCCGAGCCCACCACCGTGAAGGACATCGGTCGGTCCCTCGGTTATGTCGATCCGCTGTACTTCAGCCGGGTCTTCAGGCGAGAGGTCGGCTGCTCGCCGCGGGAATTCCGTAACCGCACGCTGCGATGATCCCAGGGGCGATCGGTCAGGATCGTCCATGTTCTGCACCACTCTCTCAGACTAGCGGAAGCGGGGGTGACCCGCCTATCATGGAGCCCCAGGAGTCTCCCCATGCTGATGCTCGACCCGGACCAGTACGACGCCGTCGCTGACCAAGGCTTCGAGGACCACGCCTGCTGGCCCATCACCGAGACGCTGCTGGATCTCACGCGGATCGGTCAGGGCTCGAGGCTCCTCGACGTCGCCTGTGGCACGGGAATCGTGTCGCGACGAGCGGCATCCCGCATCGGCCCCGACGGGCGAGCCCTCGGCATCGACCTCTCGACCGGCCGACTCCGCCAGGCCCGCCTGCTCGCTGCGCGCGCCGGACTCGCACAGGTCGCCTTCGAGGCGATGGATGCCTGCGACCTGGAGTTCCCTCCGTCGTCATTCGATGCGGTGGTCGCGCAGTTTCCGCACCTTCCCGACCGCGCGGCGTGCCTGCGGGGCGCGCTACGGGCGTTGAAGCCGGGCGGCCGGATGGCGATCGGCAACGGCGGTGGCGGCGCTCCCTCCTGGCCCACCAAGCACGCCCCGGACTTTCCCGGTCCAAGCGAGGCGGTCATCGACGGCGTGTTCTCGAACCTCCTCGGCGAGATGCTTCCTGCCGCCGCCGCTCCGGTCAGTCATGGATTCATCCAACCGATGATCTCGGCCCCTGGCGATGAGCTGATGCAGGCGGGATTCTCCGAGGTCGAGCTGTGGTCGTGCGCGCATACCGCGGTCTTCACCAGGGCCGACGATCTCTACGCCTTCGAGGCGACGCGGAATTCGTCCTTCAGGACGCGCGCGGCAACCTTGGATCAGCACGCCATCGAGGAGTTCCGTGGACGCTTCATCGCGGAGGCCGGTCGGCGGCTGGAGTTGTACGGCCTGCTCGGAGCCACGTCCGGCGCGCTGATCGCCGCTGGAACGAAGCCGCGATGAGCCCACGCTCACCCTCGGCATCGAGGGCACGCGAGCAGACTGGCACCGTACCGATCCGCCTGACGATCGGAACCGAACGCGAGAATCTCGTCGACGCCCGGCTGTTCGGGCAATTCCTCGAACGAGCGAGCTTCGGCGAGCCCGGCCCGGAAGGCGCGCTCGATCCGGCTATCGGGGCTACGCCGGCAATTCGATTCCGAGCGACCGCCGTTTGATTCTTACCGTGCCGTATCCGAGGCCGAGTTGCTTGGCGACGCGCTCGTCTGACGCGGTGCCCAGCGCGGCGATCATGGCCTTCGTCCACTTCACCGGCTCCTGGCGTGGACGATGCCCGGGTAGGCCCAGCGCCTGGCGCTTCAAAAGCACCGTGCGATACGAGAGGGGATGCTTGGCGCAAAATGCCCACAACGTCAGGTGCCCGAGATCATGAATCAGCTCGGGTGTCCAATGGATGGGTGGTGAGCGAAAAACCGCTGGGATACCTCGACCGCGTCGTATCGCGCCAATGTCACTCGGCGACAGGCCATACTCGCGAGCGATCCGCTTATCCGACCACTGCCCGAGCCGAGCCAAGATTGCTGGGCTCACCGCAGCGTGGTGCAATCTTCCCGTCCAAAATGCCGGAACGCCGTGACTGATCCGCTTCATGCGAACGCTGGTTTTGGAGCATCCCCACCGCGCTGCCAAGTCCTCGTCCGAAGCACTTCCCAACAGAGCGATCCGCCGCGCGGTCCATCGCGGGTATCGCGACGGCCGATACGCGGGAATGCCGAGTCGCAGTCGCTGCCCGGCCACGACGTTCACGGTGCGATGGCACCGCCGTGCCACCTCACCGTCGGTCATCGTGCCGAACAGGGCGACGACATCGGTTGTCAGCGGTATGCCACCGCCGGCGCCTCGGGTCACTTGCTGCGCCCGCTTGTGCGACGTGAGATGTTTGTGCGGCAGATGCGTCACGCGGTCGACTCCATACCGAGTGAGGGCATCCAGTCAATCTGAGACGGTGCCGATGCGGGCGGCATTCAATAAACCGGTCGGTCACCAATATAGAGATCGTGGTCGCGCCAGTTGGGCGGTTCGGGAAGTTCGATTTCTGCGCCATCAACAGTGACGCCGGTGATGACGCCGTTGGCGTCATAGGTCACGACGACTTTATGGAGCACGACATCGGCATTTTCTTGGGTCACGACACCGACGCGACTCTCAGCGTCATAGGTATAGAGTTTATCGATACTGAGCGGATTCGTTTCCCTCATCAGGCGCCCCTGTTGGTCATATTCGTAGCGCCACGTCTGTAGTTCCGCTGGCGTATCGCCAAGAGTGCGTTCGATGACGTTGCCCTGCGCATCTTTCTTCAGCATCTCTTTCGGAGCTGCGACGACATCAGGGGCCGTCGCTGAAGGATCTTCAGCTTCCGCCTCGCAGCGGATCGCTCCCAACAGAAGGAAAATTGCCGACAGTGATGTGATGAGAGCGCAGCGTGCGAACATGATAAAAGTCTCGCAGTTGCTTCGAGAGGTCAACCGGTACCACGACTATTTTCCATGAGTGATCGCTGCCCAGGCCGCTATCGGATCGAGGCTGGGATGATGCCGCGCATCATGGCAGGATCGGCAGTTGGTAGTTCCCAGGGCAAGGCGCGGCTGATCGGCGTCGGTCATCGCGCGCAGCACCTGAGCGCGGGTGTCGTGCCGTGCGAACAAATTGCGTTCGAGCAGGGCGTAAGCGATAACCGTAGCGTGGCTGCCGCTGAGGGAGGCGGTCAGCGAGAGCATGGGGTGTTCCAGAATTGGGGTCGCGCACCATGTCGGCTGCCGCTATCGCTGCTCGATAAATGCCTTCATACGCTCCGGATCGGCAGAAGCGGAAGTCGGATGCCAGTTATCTCAACAAACCCGAATTCTGACGATGTTGGCGAGCGGCTCGTGAGGGTGAATATCCCCGCTGACACCTTTTGCAAATCCCGAGCCCGCGCTTCCCTTCCATGGGAAGAAGCGCGGCATCAGGCGGTTACGATGACTGCAACCATTGATGTGCAAGGTGAGGCGGAATGCGATTGAAACGCGGGAGACATACTCGTGGTAGTAGGGCAATGACCGCTTACGACATCGCCCCCAGCTAATTCAGCCACTAAGGCGTTGTGTTGTTTAGCCTGGCGACCAGTTATCGCCCCTCGACCACTGAAGTAGGTGCTCCCATGCTGTCCTTCCTCCGTTCGGTGTCCGTCGCGGTCTTTCTGTTGGCGATCGGCTCATCGGCCTGGGCGCTCGATGCTCCGGATGTGAAGCCGGCTGCGGGCACCTACGACCACCCGGTGATGGTGGTGATCAAGGCCACACCGAAAGAAGCTGATGTCCGATTTTCAATCGATGGCACCGCCATCACCCCGCTCTCGTCGCTCTATGCACATCCGTTCAAGCTCGCGACCACCACCACGCTGCGCGTGCAGTCCTTCCTCGACGGCGTCGCCAGCCC
>JACDEN010000011.1:6343-16583 GCA_013816415.1 Planctomycetota bacterium | reverse complement strand
ACGCAGGGGCCGCGGTCGCCTGGCGCGCCCACCGTCTACGCCGGTCCTGATATCACGGTCGCCTCATCGGCCACGCTGAACGGCGCGGTATCGGGTTCCGGCGTGACGTCGCTCTGGTATCCGTATCCGGGCGCACCCGGGACCGTGTCCTTTGGCAGCGCGGGAGCGGCGGTCACCACGGCAACGTTCAGCGCGCCGGGAAACTATACGCTCATGCTGCGAGCGACCGATGCGGTCCACGCCCCGGCCTACGACGCGGTCGTGGTCACAGTCACTGCCGGAACGGGCACCACATCGGGATCCGGCTCCACATCCGGTACCTCAGGGATGACCTCGACCGCGGGCGGAACCGGCGGCTCCGATCCCGGTGGATCGGGCGGCGGATCGTGCGGCGTCGGGGGCCTGGCGGCCATGCTCGGCACGTTCGCCGCCTGGAGGCGGCGGAGGCCGGGATAGCCTCGACGGGGTCTGATGTTGCGGGAATGGATCTCCTAGTATCCTTTGCCCAGCCACCTACCCGAGGATCTCTCATGACTCCCAAGCAAGCCGCCGCCCGCCTCCTGCTCCAATGCCTGGATTCAGGCAAGGTCCCGAGCCAGCTCACGCGTGAAGACATGGCGAGCACGCTCGGCAGCCGCATCAGCGATCAGAAGCGCGAGAAGATCCTCGAGTTCGTCACCAAGGTCAGCGCTCCGTTCCGCGACCGCCTGTCGAAGATCGTCGGCGAGCCAGCCGCTGCCGGCGAAGCCGAAGCGGAAGAATAGAAACAGGAGTCGCACCGGGTCGACCGGGACGTTGGGGAGGCCCTCCCCTAGGCGCGGCCGCTGTGCATCCTGGCACAGCGGCCGTTCACCATTTCTGCGGATCCTTCTCGAGCCGCTGGATCCATTTGATCGCGCCGAAGAAGGATGCCACGGTACTGCTCACGGGCAGCTTCTCGCGCGAGTCGTCGACCCATCCGCTGCGTCCGCGTTCCCCCCCATTGGTGGCGAACAGTCCGCTGAAATCCAATCCGTGGTCGCCGGCTGCCTGATAATGTTCGAGCGCGTTGGCTCCTCCTCCCTGCATGGCGGTCCATTCCGCGCGGTACCACAGGATCCCTTCATTCGCGCGCAGTTCACGGAACAGGTTCTCGTCAAAGAAGACCCCTGACTCCTGGGCCGTCACCGGTTCGAGGTCCCGGCTGAAGCCCGGATCGGACGTGTCCCAGAATCGGTAGCCCAGGGTGGCGCCGGCGCCGCAGGCGATGATGAACACACCATGCCCCTGCATCGCCACACTGTCGAACCAGGGCGTTCCGTCGGCATCGTGATCGGAAGGCAGCTCACGATAGACGCGGAACCAGCCAAGGGTGGTCGAATCGGTGCGCGCCGTCGGGTCGCCAAGGCGGAAGTCGGTCCAGGTGTCGGCTACCGGCTGCGGGTCGAGCATGCCGACGCCATCGACCGAGCGGCATTGGTTCAGATACGGCTGCCAGGCTGACGTCATCAATGCATCGGATGTCTGACGATGCTTACCGCGGTCCATGGTATCGTATGGGCCGTCGATCACCGGCGCGGGATCGTCAGCTGCATTGGCGCCCACCGGATTATAGGCAGTGGTCAGACGCACCGCGCAGGGTGCCAGCTTCATTACATACATGTCGCCACGCATCGCCGAACCGGGACACGGCCAGCGGCGGTTGCCGGCGGGCGGCAGGCTGGTCGACTCGAAGTAGACGTAGGCGTTCTGCGGATCCTTCGCTGGATCGACCGTGTCATCCTGGGGGTACGCGGGCCACGACGATTTCCACCACGTCGGGACCGGCAGCTTCCCGTTCTTCGCATCGGCCGGATTGTCGATGCGCGGCCCGCGCGGACCGATGCTGCCGTCGCGGACATCCGTCCACCCATAGCACTCGTAGCCGTGCGACCCGTCGCCGAGCGGGCTCGCCGCGCCCCAGGTCGCTCGCCAGCCAAGCCGCGAGGTCTCCTGCAGGTATTCCAAGGCGCTCGCGAGCATGATGCGGGCCTGCGCATCGCGGATCAGCATGGTCGATTCCTCGCCATCCGCTCGCATGCGGATGAGGAAGGTGACCGACAGCAGCAGCATGATCGAGCACAAGCCCGCGACGACGATGAGCACCGAGCCCCGTCTATTCATAGATGTCGCCCATCGGCTTGAGCGATGGCCGATCGACGCGCGTCTTCCAACCCCAATGCTGGCGGGCTCCGCGCAGTGTGGTTCCGAGCAGGGCGTACCCGAGCTCGACGACATGGCCCGACACTGGATCCTGGACGCGGACCGTGCAGATCGCCTTGTCCGCTCCCTTCTGGCGGTAGCGCAGGATGGACGTCGCCAACGATGGGATGGCGCTGTTTCCGCTCTTCAGGTCCGGAGCCGGGTCGTCGGTGAAATTGCGCGGAATATGGACCGTGGTGCTGGTGTAATCGCGGGCTTGACGCCAGAAGACGGACGTCCGATTCGTCCCTTCGAAGTTTGCCGCATGCTCGACGTCCTTGTCGAGTGCCAGCCACGGATCCCGCGTGGGGCGGTTGAGAAGGGGGACGGGATCGAAGACGGTATTGGAGAAATCGGTGGGGATGAATTTGGATCCGAGGAACAGGCAGACGGAAACCCGCGACTGCTGCTGGACCCAGCCTTTGTCGGAATCCTGCCAGAAGTTGTCGCCATTGATCTGCTCGAGGTCGGCGAGCCAATGGGGATTTCCGATTCCCGTTTCGGCTTCGGCGTGGGTGAGCGGCGGAATCTCCCATGGGTTCTTGTAAAAACGTCCGCGCACGCCAGGCATGCCGAAGAAATAATGGCGAAGCACGTTGCCCGGGACGACGGCGATGGAGGGGATCGACACCGTTTCAGGATCGTATCCCAGGACCGGCACCGGAGTGATGGTTTTCGGCACCGTCAACGACCACGGGATCTCTCCTTTGTCGTAGTGCAGGTCGGGGCGTCCGATATTGGCCACCGTGTTGTTGGTCGCCGGACGCAGGATGAGATTCATGGTTCCTGGCGGCATGTAGGTGTAGACGCCCGCGTGCCCCAGTTCCTTGAACAGTTCCCACATCAAGGTCGGGCGGGCTCCTTCGATCAGGTCGACGGGCGATGGACTCGCCCGTTCCTTCATGCCCAGGTTGCTGACCAGAGTGAAGTCGCCCCAGATGTGCCATGGCTCCCAGCCGATCGGCAGGGTGTACCAGTCGAAGCTGTCGCAGGGGCTGTCGCTGCTTCCGAACACCGGTTTGGCCTGGTAGCCGGTCGCGGCCGAGCCTTCCGAGCGATCATAGCCGTACGCGCGCGGCGACTGCATGAAATAATTTCGATACCAGCAGCGTTTGTCGTTCGGTTGGATCCAGTTGGGATTGAAGTCACCGGCTTTCTTGAACGAGACGGGCCTGAAGATGCGCTTGTTGTCGAGGTTGTTTCCGAGGTCGGACCCGTTGACCACGGCGTCGCTGGTGTGACCCTTGAGATAGGGGTATTCCGGATTCGCGTTGGAATTCCAGAAGTCGACATCCTCGGCGCTGATGAAATAACCGGTGCGCAGCAGCCCGCTCTCGATGCTCATGCGGTTCATGACCGCCATCGTCTGCGTCGCCTGTTGGAACGCCGAAACCGCGATCACCATGATCATCATCGACAGGCTGATGGCGATCAGCAGTTCGATCAGCGTGAATCCACGTGAGGCGACGCGCATGGTTCCTCCTTGCGGTCAGTTGCGGATGGTCGTCCAAGCGACCGGATCGTAGTAGTTGAATCGGCTCACCTCGGTCGCGCGGAGGCGCACCGTGCTCGGTATTGGCCCTCGATCGAAGGTTCCGTTGAAATTGCGGTCCGCTCCCCAACGGCCGAGCGTCCACCATGGCGACCACTGCGCGGTATCCCCCTGGGCCCACTCCGCAGCGCGCGCATAGAAGATGCCAGGATGGCGGGAATCGTAGATGTCGTAGTCGGTGGTCTCGACCACCGAGGCCGGACGGTTGAGGAGGGTGCCGTCCCGATTGGGGTTGGCCCACACGAAATCCTTCTCGGGATTTCCGAGTAGCTTGCCCTGCCAGAACCAGCCGCTGATCCGACCGGTGTTCCAATCCCGTCCGAGGGTGCTGTAATCGATCGGGGCGCTGGGTGCTGATTCGGCATCCTCGTACTGCTTCCAGTCGACCAGCCAGAACACGATCTGGCGACAGCGCTCCGCGGGGGAGAACGGGTCGTTGTACCAATACTTGTCGTGGTTCGGGCTGACCGCGACGTTGCGCTGCCCACTGGGCGCGCCATGCAGTACGTTCAGCCAGTCGGAGAAATTCTCCTGGGTCTTGTGCGCCACGGCCGCGTCGGGATTCGGCGCACCGAACTGGAAAGTATCCGGAGGGGGGTTGATGCCGTTGATCTTGGCGTCGACATACTTCAGCGGCGAATCGATGTAATCGGGGAACGACCATTGGGCCCCGAAATGGGCTGCGCGCGAACCCCATATCACGTGGTAGAATTGCGGCGAGGCCAGGGTGCGCATGGCCTTGCCCGTATTGTCGAACAGATGGAAGGCGTACAGCGGCTTGTCGACCATGGTCTGTCGGTTCAGCGGCTTCGGTACGATCAGGTCATACGGGTTCTCGCTGATGTAGGCCATGGCCCACAGCATGAAGGTCTCGTAGGCGTTGCGTGCCCATTCGGAATCCTTGTTTGCGAAGGTCGCGTCGTATCCGGTGACGTGCAGTTCGGTCCGGTCTCCCTTGTCGATCTCGGTTGTCGCATACAGCTGATTGCCCGCATCGTCGTAGGCGCCCCGGTCCGCATAGGGCGGCGGATACGGGTTCAGGCGGGCGCCGATCAGCTTGCGGTACGTCATGCGGTTGCCCAGCAGATCGCGCTCGAACATCGTCTGGTCGGTCGCCCAGTCTGCGTCCGACAGCGGAGGAGCCGGGGGATTCGCCTGCGAAGTGGGGTGAAATGGATCCCAGAGATACGTCTCCGGCTTCTCGCGAGCCTTGTAGGGCATGGATTCATCGACGACGAGATTCACGTCGTCGGTCGGATCGATGGTTCCCTTGTCGTCGACGAAGGGAGGTTTGTACCCGGTGACCAGCATGGCTGCATGCGCGAGGTAGCTCAGCGCCAGGACCTGGGTCGGATGGATGTCCTTGGGATTCGGCGGGGTGATGATCTGTCGCAGCGGATTCAGGGTGGCTGGCAGGTTCACCATCAGATCCGCGACATTGGGATCGGCCGTGCTGGCGTTCAGATTGTCCGCCGGAGCGCTGTTGATGGAGATCGGAAGCGGGCCTGCCACCTTGGCCCACAGCGCGAGCGCCGCGGTGCGGTACATGACCCGGCGTTGGAGCGACGGCAGTCCGACACGGATCTGGTCGTACCAGTCGAAGCGGTGCGTCTCGTGGTCCTCATTGAGGATGTCGGTGCCACGATGCCTGCTGTTCGGCAGACCGATCGCCGGAGAGGGCATCGCCGTGAGCACCGGCATCGCCGGAGGCCACTCGACCTTCTGGCCGAGGCTGTCGATGGGACCCTTGTTGGGATCGATGTAGATCGGCGGCACGTACGGTGGATCGCACTTGTCCATCTCGAGCTGTCCTTGCAGCTTCGAATATTGGTGATGGATGCGCATGTAGTGGCCGTTGACCAGACGACGGAAATCCTCGACTCCTGCGATCCAGGGGCTGCTGTTCGTGGTCATGCCCTTGAGTCCGTCGCAGTGCGCGAGCCATTCCCAGTTGTTGCCCTGATACAGATCCTGCACCTTGTTCCTGCCCCAGATGAACTGCTGCCAGCTGCCGAGCAGGACATCGGTGCGATAGAGGTCGTAGGTCCATTTTCCCGCGATCTGATGGTACCAGACATGCAGGGCGCCCATGTATCGCCGCGGGATGACCTCGCTTTTCGCCTGCGGCGGAAATGGCCAGATCTCCTTCGGAACCGGGCACATCGGCTCGGTCGGGAGCGCATTCTGCTGCGCGTACCCGAGGACGCCCCAGACCATGCGCTGGAGCTCCGGCGACTGGTCGCGATTTGTTCCGAGCGCGCGTTGTCCGGCGCTTGCCCCCCGGGTCGGATAGGGATCCATGTAGTAGACTTGGCCGCCGCCATCGAGGATCCGCTGGATGCCGTCCCCCGGTGAATCCAGGCGTCGTGCGATCTGCGGGGGGACCGGATAATTCCCCTGATTGCTGTTCACCACCACGCGCTCGAGGTCGAATTGTCCGAGCGAATTGAATATATGCAGATTCTCGAGATCCGCGGCGGTGGGCGTCGCGTACGGCGAGATGTAGCTGATGTTGGACTGCTTGAAGTCCTGCATCGATTGCGAGAAACCCTCGATCAGTTCGTTCGCCTTCACGCTCGCGAACAGCTGCGCGCGCGCCATCTGCTGCGCCTTGATGCCCATCGGCATCAGCATCATCATGCTGAGCACGGCGATGGTCACCAACAGCAGGCTGATGATCACCTCGAACAGCGAGAACGCGGCGTTCGTGGGCATGGACATCCCCTGGAATCAGCAGGCCGTTCGGTGGTCGGTCGCGAGCAGGCGCATGAGCAGCAGCGACAGGGCGAGCGCGGTTCCCGCCAGGCCCGAGCCGAGGCCGCAGCTCGCCCCCTGGGCGCTGCCGCCCGGATCGACGGTGCTTCCAGTGCTGCCGGTGGCTCCGGTGCCGCTGCTGGTCGTCGCTCCACTGGTCGTGGATCCGGCAGTCGAGGATCCCGTGGTGGTGCCCCCGGTGGCGGTACCAGTTCCACCGGTGGTTCCCGAAACGCCGGTCGTTCCCGTCCCGCTCGTGGTTCCCGTCCCTGCGGTGGAGCCGCTTCCGGTCGACGTCCCGGTTCCAGTGGTCGAGCCGGTTCCAGAGGTGGTTCCACCGACCGATGCGATCTGGAAATAGTTGATGTTCACCGCGCCGCCCTCCATCGCCAGTTTCATCACATGCTGTCCGGCGGAGAGGGTGATGGCCGCTGAGGTCAGGTTCTGGTAGTCGTCCCAGCTGCCGGTGTTCGGGACCGCGAGGGTGCCGGTCAGATTCACATCGTCTAATTCGATGTGCAGGGCCTGTCCGTTCTGCGGCGTCGCCACCCGGATCGAAACCGTGTAGGAGCCGGCGGCGGCGACCGTCACCGTATACTTCGTCCATTCGCCGAACTGGGTCCAGCCGAGACAGTACCCGGTGTCGTTGCCGGCATTGGCGATGTCGACATCGACACCGGTGCGGTACAAGCCGCCGGTGTTGCCGGCATCGCTGTCGAAGTAGGCGACGCCTTGGCCGCCGTTGTCGAAGTCCTCGGCCTGGATCGTCCCCGGGATGGGCGCGGGGCTTCCGCTGAATGGATAGTTGGCGCTGCTGGCGATCGTCAGGGTCAGGGTCCTGGTCCCGGTTCCGGCGGCATTGATCGCCTGCAGCGTCACGGTGAAGGTTCCGGCAGCGCTGGGAGTACCGGTGATCGCTCCAGTCGTGGTGTTGATGGAGAGTCCCGCGGGCAGTCCCGTCGCGCCGTAGCTGGTCGGATTCTGGTTCGCGACGATCTGGTACGAGAACGCGGCGACGACGGTGCCGCTGGCGGTCGCGGGACTGCTGATGACCGGCACGGTGGGGCCGCCGCTGCCGCCGCGCTCCATGGCGCCGATATCGGGGGCGCCCGCCACCGAGCGCGGTCCTCCGCTGAAATCCGTCGCCGGCAGATCCGCAGCCGCGATCCCGTTCGCGGCATTGATGCACAGCGATCCCGATTGGAGCGAATAATCGCCGCTCCCTGCGTTGGTGAACAGCGGATCGCCGGTGAGGGAGTGCGTGTCCTTGCCGGAGGACTTCCACGCGGCCAGCGCCTGGCCCATGATCGTCGGAGCATTGCCATAGAAATTGTAGTCGGCGAACGCGACGTCTCCGGCGCTGCCTCCGCTGGTGACCGCGCCGAGCATGATGTTGCCGTACCAGCGCGTGTTCGGCGCGCTGCCGTAGAACGCCATGCATTCGTGGCCGGCAAGCGCCACCGTGCAGAAGCGGATCACGTTCCCCGATTTTCCGGGACGGATGATGAAAGCGCCGGACTCGCTCGGGGTGCCGTTGGCGAACACCAAGTTCTGGAAGGTTCCGTTGCTGCCCCATTGGTCGACGAACGAGGCGTCGTGGAAGGCGGTGCCGTCGACTGAAATGCCGTCCGACCAGATCTCGAGTCGTGACGAGCCGGAGAGATCACCGCCCTTGAAGATGATTGGACCGGCCATCAGCGAGACCTTGCCGTGGTGGACGCGGAAATTCTGGAAGGTGATGGCGCCCTGATTGGAGCCGTGGGTGGTGAACGCGTCGTAGTAACCGCCATCGCCAGAATCGGGATGGTCCGAGACGCAGTCGATCCATTGATGGACGCACGAGGCGACCGGCGCTCCGCCGTCGGCGTACGAGACGAAGATGGTGTTGCCGCCCGAGACCGCGGGCGCGGCGTAGGCGCAGGTGATGCGGCGGCCGATGAATCCGGTCGCATTGATGACGCCGATGTTGTGCCGCCCGCAGCGGTATCCTTCGCAGTCCTCGACCAGCACGTCGGTGCTGCCCTCGATGCGGATCCCGTATCCCTGGTTGGTGCCCTCGGCCATCTGGCCCGCGGTCTCGTCGACCACGAGATTGCGGAACACCAGGTGGTCCTTGTAATTGTTGAAGATCACGTTTCCCCGCACGCACACCGTGTAGATCTTGCCGTCGCTGCGCGGGTCGGTGGAGGAGCTGATGGTGAGGTTCGGATTGTTGTAGGTCGCGGGCGCGTTGCCGAGGAAGGCGTGATTCTGGAGGACGTAGATCTGCCCGCCGGGAAGTCCCGGGTACGAGATGGTGTAGGAGGTGCCGCCGGACGACGAGAACGCGGCATTCGAGAGCACGGCGCTGCCCCAGAATTTCGGCTTGGCGCCCGATCCATAGGCATCGAAGACGATCGGATTGCCGACCGCCCCGCTGGACATCGGCGTCAGGGATTCGCGCCATTCGCCGCCGCGGACAAACAGGATGCGGTCGCCGGCCGAGAACCCGGTGGCATTGACCTTGGCGACGGTCTTCCAGGCCGATGCCGCGGCCTGTCCGTTGTTGGCATCGTTGCCGACCGGGTCGACATAGTAGGTCGCGGCCGAAGCCATGGATGCGAAGGCGATCAGCACCATGGGCAGCGCCAGCCGGCGAAGGCGGGCCAGGGAGTCTCGGTTCCAGAGGGACTGGGGCATGGTCGGGGGTCCTCGCAGGGGTTTGACGTCCGGGTCAAGGCGGAGCCGGACAGGAAAGTGATTAAGAGAGCTACTCATTTACTCATTTGATGACTTGATGAATGACGGTGTAGGTAGCAGGACCCAGATTGCAATCATCAAGCGAAGCCAGGCAGCCCCCGTGTGATGGTCCTTTTCGTAGGAATCCCTGGATAGGTTGATAAACATTTAAACGAACTGTGTTTACAATTCCGGGTTGCCGGCACCGAGGTCCTGGACGGTTTATCGTTGCATCGCGGCTTCCGATGGACATACCTTCTGCGTACCCAAGTCACTTAATGAGTATATGAGTCCACAACCCCTCAAACGCACTCCCCTCCACCAGCAGATCGCAACCATCCTGCGACGGGAGATCACCGAACGGATGGCCGCGGGCGACAAGCTCGATGCCGAGAGCAAGCTCGCCGAGCGCTTCTCGGTGAGCATCCTCACCATCCGCGAGGCGCTCAGCGCGCTCGCCCAGGAAGGCCTCCTCGAACGACGTCATGGCAGCGGGACGTTCGTGTCGCGTACGGTCGACATCCGCCAGGTCGCGGTCCTCATCGATGCGGACATCTCGCACCCGCGCACCTCGCCGTTCTTCCTGATGGTCACCCAGCGTCTGCGCGCGTACTTCAAGGACCATGGCTTCGACGCCCGTCTGTATGTCGGTCATGCGCAGCCCGAGGCCGAGGCTCCGAAGCAGCTGACCTGCGACGAATTCCTCGCCGATGTCGCGAGGAAGGCGGTGCGCGGCGTCGCCGCGGTCGCCACCCTGCCTTTCCCGAACTGGCTTGGTCAGCTGTCCAGGCAGGGCGTCCCGGTGGTCAGCCACGGCGACGAGCGCTACCAATACAGCGTGCTCCTCGACTACCCCGGGCTCGCCCGCGAATCGGTCAAGCGCCTGGCCGCCGCGGGATGCACGCGCATCGGCATGGTGGCCTGGGATCCCGACCAGGGCGTCTTCACGAAATGCTTCAAGGATACCGTGCGCGAATTGGGGCTGACCACCCATCC
>JACDEN010000011.1:0-6333 GCA_013816415.1 Planctomycetota bacterium | reverse complement strand
GAACCGGGGAGCGGTGCTGCGTCCGCCGTTTCCGGCGTCGCGCATCCTCGCCAATCCCGACACCGTCGTCGAGGCGATGGGCCGCATGCTCGTGCAATTGATGAGGGATGAGAAACCCGAAGCGAACATCGTGAAGCTTCCCTTCGAGACCTACGATCCCGAGGCCGCGGAAGCGCTCCAGGACCGCTCCAACGAGGTCAGCTCCGCCGGCCAACCACGCCGCGCCTGAATTCCCTTCATCCATCCGACGAGGCACCGATGACCGACCAGACCTTCGGCGACGACCGGCTGCGCGCCATCCTGACGCGCGGGTCGGACACCCTGTCCGTGATCCTGATCGACCTGGTCGCCGACCGCACCTGGCCGGTGGTGCCGCTCGTGCACGCCGAGGTCTACGACAAGGCGCAGTTCCGCGTCGATGTCCTGCGGAATTTCCGCATCGACGTCGTCGAACGGGTCGATGACGGATTCCATGTCATCCTCGGCGACGGCTTCCGGCGCATCGCCTTCGGCGTGTGGATCAGGATCCGCCACGGAGAACTGACGATCACCGTTCCGCCATCCGAGGTCTCCGAGAACAAGCCCGCCGTCCACCGCATCTTATCGCTGATCCTGCTGCCTGGGCTCATGCGCGGCGGACGCGGCTCGAAGCTGGTCCTGCCCCTGAACACCGGCGTGGTGTGCGACCCGACTGACAAGCCGCGGGTGTCCGACCGGTTCATGATCTATGGAGAGCAGTCGCGCTGGGAGCTCATGCCCACGCTGCCCATCGCCGCCGTGCAGACGCCCACGGGCGGAGTGATGGCCCTGGCCACCCGAGGGGCCGGAGACACCGAATGCCATGTCGCCACCGATGGCGCTGGCAGCGGCGAGGTCTCCTTCGGGGTATCGCTGCGGCAGAACTGGACCGATCCGGTTGATCTCGAAAACCGCGAGGTTCGGTACATCCCCATTCCATCGGACGCCGATCCGGTGCGGTTCGTCGCGAAGCGGCTGCGCACGCACGTCATGCACGATCTCGGCAAACCGACGCTCGCGCAGCGCGCAAAGGAATCTCCCGAGGTCGACTACCTGCTCGGCGCCTACATCATGAAGCTCTTCTATGCCGTGCAGAACGACGGCATCATGATGTACAACGTGCCCAAGGAGGGGAATGTCAGCTTCAAGCAGTACATGTCCTTTCCGGAAGCGCGCGAGAATCTGCGTCGTCTGCACGCCGCGGGCATCGGCAAGGTCCTGACCCAGAACGTCGGATGGAATCCACGCGGGCATGACGGCCTGTGGCCGACGCGCTTTCCGATCGAGGAACGGCTCGGCGGCGAACGCGGCTTCCGCGACCTGATCCAATACGGGAACGGCCTCGGCTACCACATGCAGGTGCATGACAACTACCTCAGCTCCTACGAGGCGTCTCCGGATTTCGACCGCGACCTGGTCATCCAGGACGTCTATGGCGAACCGATGGGGCTCGGCGAGTGGGGAGGCGGAGTCACCTACATCAATTGGGCGCTCGACCTCAGCGAGGATCAGCTGTCCGGGCAGATGCGGAAGGTGCAGGCCCTCGGCGTGCGCGGCGTCGCCTACAACGATGGCATGGGCAATCCGCTGTATCGGAACTACCATGCGAAGCACCGTGGATCGCGCGGGGATTACGCCCGCGGCGTGGTGCGCATCATGGACAGCGCACGGTCGGTGTACGGAGCGGCAGGCACCGAAAGCGGATTCCTCTACGCCGCCCTGCCTGCTGATTCGATGGCCAATCCCGGCGACGAGGGACACCTGCGCGCCTGCCGGCCGGAATGGCCGGTCACCGCCCTCATCGATCGCCGGGTGCCGATCTGGCAGCTCGCGCTGCACGGGCTGATCGTGCTCGAAAACCAGGGCCACGACTGGTCGAGCACCATGCGCGCAGTCCTGATGGGCGACCATCCGCGCACCGAGTGGTCGGCTCATCCCGGCATGATGCCGGTCTTGGATGATCGCATGATCTCGGTGCTGAAGGCCCGGTACGATCTCGTCCTCGAACGCTTCGGCCGCCTGCAGTCGCAGGAGCTGGTCGATCACCGCGACCTCGCCGACGAGGTATCGTGGTCGAAATTCGAGGACGGCACCGAGGTGGTTGCCGATTTTGCCCGCGAGGAGCTGCTGGTCGATGGCAAGGCGATCGATGTTCCAGATGCCCTGCGTCCGACCATGCGCGATTCCGCCTCTGTGCCGGTGGTCCGATGATCGCACGCCTCTCGGCGATCCTGGCCCTCGCCTTGTTCGCGGCGTGCGTTCTGTGCGCCCAGGAGCCTGATGCGGCGCCCTTCCGCACCGCCACCCTGGTCATCCCCTATCTCGAGCATCCGCCGGTGATCGACGGGGTCCTCGGGGATGACGAATGGATGCCGGCCGCAAGCGTCAACGCGCTGACCACCGGCGAGAAGGCGATCAGCGTCCGGCAGTGCCGCTTCTGGTTCGGCTGGGACGAGGACCACCTGTACGTGGCCATGCGTTCGCCGGTGCGTCCGGGCGAGCGCCTGCAGCAGGCGACGCGCGATCCCAAACGCGACGACGAGAAGGTCGTCTACGATGACAGCTGCGAGATATGGTTCGATCTGGGTACGCGCAGCCCCGGCGGCCAGCCGGTGTTCTTCCAGTACCTGACCAATGTCGCGGGCGCGCGCTTCGACGTGATGCACGAACCCGCCGCCGGAAACATGCGCATCGGCTGGACCGCCGGCTGGGACGTCCGCCAGCGCCTGACCGCCGACCGCGCCACCTGGGAGATGGAAGTGAGCATCCCGCGCGCCAGCCTCTACCAGGAGACCCCGTTCACCGATGGTTCGCACGCGCGCGGCATGGTCTCGCGCAATTTCAAGCGACCGTGGGAGCAGAACGCGTTTCCGCCGATGGGCAGCTTCGCCGCGCACGACACCTACGCGCATCTGATCCTGTCGCGCACGGCTCCGGCGATCCACCTGCTGTCCATCGGCGACGGCCGCGCCGGAACCGCTGCCGCCCGTGTGTCCGCGTTCGCGCAGAAGCCCTTTTCGCTGGCCTGGACCTGGGACGACGCCGGGACACGCCTGGGCGCCGGAACGGCTGCGGTTCCGGCCAAACGCCTGGCCACCGTCTCCGATCCCCCGCCGATCGCTGCCAGCTCGGGCATGACGCGCATCCGCGTCAGTGCGGGTGGGATGCAGCTGCTCGACTGGCAGGCCGCGCGCCGCTTCGATCATCCGGAGAACATTCCCGCGAGCATCGACGACAAGGCCGATCAGGTCGACCTCCATCTGGCCTTCAATCCGGTGCACGACTACCTGCGCGTGTCCGGCGACTTCATCAACGACGATGCCCGCGCGGCCATCGCCAAGACGGCGGTGTCGGTCAGCGATCACGCCGGCGCGGTGATCGCACACGTCGACGCGACCATCGACGCTCTCGCCTATGTCCGCACCGTGGTTCCGCTTCCCGGGCTCGCTGCTGGCGACTACGTCGCGCGCATGGTGTGCAGCGATGCGGCCGGGCGGACCCTGTTCGACAAATCCGAGCCGTTCTCCAAAAAGGACAACGCCAAGGAGTTCGCTTGGTGGAACACGCCGCTCGGGAACATCGAGCAGGTCATCTCGCCCTGGACCCCGGTACGCTACGCCGATCACGGGTTCTCGGTGTGGAACCGCGACATGCGCCTCGGCGCTGCCGGACTGCCATCGTCGATCACCGCGGGTGATGGCGCGATCCTCGCCGCCCCCATGTCCCTGGTCGCGGAATTCGCGGATGGCACCAAGGCCACCGCCGTGGGCGACGACCCGTCGGTCGCCTCGAGCGCCGAGCACCGGGCGGTGGTGGTGCAGAAGAGCCGGCTCGGAACCATCGCGGTGGAATCGCGCGTCACCGTCGAGTTCGACGGCATGTACCGCGTCGAGATGCGCCTGACGCCGAAGGAAGCCGTGCGCGTGTCGTCGCTCAGGATCGTGGTACCAGTGCGCCCCGACGTCGCGGAATACATCCATTCATCCGGCGAAGGCATCCGCTACGGCTATTACTACGGATTCCTCGATGCGAAGAAGTCCGGACGGATCTGGGACAGCACGCTGGTCGACAGCCAGCCGATGGTGGTTGGCTCATTCGTTCCGTACGTATGGCTCGGCAACGATCGCCGCGGGCTGTGCTGGTTCGCCGACAGCGATCAGGGCTGGGCGCCGGATGCGCGCACGCCGGCGATCGAGATCCGGCGCGATGGTCCGACCAGCACCGACCTGGTGCTGAATCTGGTCTCGTCGCCGATGGTCATCGATCAGCCGCGCACCATCACCTTCGCCTTCCAGGCCACGCCGGTGAAGCCGATGCATCCGGGCTGGCGCATGGACACCTGGTGGACCAACGACAGCTTCCAGGACTTCGCGCAGGTCCAGCCAAAGGGAGGGGACCTCATCTTCACCGCACTGCCGTTCCCGCTCGATGTCCAGAAATCGCGCGAGATGGTCGCGGCCCGGCATGAGATGAAATCCGCCTTCGGAAACGGCCACGCGAACGCGGTGCCGTATTTCATCCATCAGTCGCTTCCGACGCAGTTCGTACCCGAGGTCTCGTATTTCGGCGACGAATGGCGGACCTCGATCAGCGAGGGGCTCTATTACGGCAAGACCCTGACCGACTACATGATCCATCACCTGGGCACGTGGGCGAAGGACTGCGGCATCGATGGCTTCTACATCGACAACATGCGGCCGCTCGCGTGCGACAACATCGAGGCGGGGAGGGGGTACCGCCTGCCGGACGGCCGCGTGCAGCCGACCTATCAGATGTTTGAGACGCGCACGTATTTCCTGCGCATGCGCGCCGCCTTCGCCGAGCAGGGCAAGCACAACAAGATCGTCTTCCACATGACCAACAACATGATCATCCCGTGGGTCGGCGCCGCCGATCTCGCCCTCGACGGCGAGGACAAGGTGACCTATCCGGAGATGGGCAAGGACTTCATGGACATGTGGTCGCTCGAGCGCATGCGCGTCACTTGCCCGCATCCGTGGGGGACCGCAGTCACCTTTCTCGAGGAATACCAGGGCGATTGGAAGCCGGACGCGCTCAAGCGGGTCATGCGCTCCTTCACCGGCATGGTCCTCCTGCAGGACGCCCTGCCGAGCGGCAACCACAACTTCCTGAACATGGAGGCCTGGGGCGCACGCGAACGTTTCGGCATGGAGGCCGACGACGTCCGCTTCATACCGCCGTGGAATCATGACAGCGGCCTGAGCATCGCCTGCGACCACGCCCAGATCGCCGCGTGGTCGCGGCCTGGTCCGACGCCGAAGCATGCCACCGTGCTGCTGGCGGCGGTGAATCTGGGAGAACGCTGCTCGACCACCATCCACCTCGATCCCGCGAAACTCGATCTCGGATCCTCGGCGCATTGGCAGGTCAGCGATGCCGAGACCCGCGAACGGATCGAGGTCACCGCCGGGGATGCGATTCCCCTCACCATCGACCGTCACGATTACCGGCACATCCTCGTTTCATCCTCGGAGAAATGAGGATGACCACGATGCCGGGACGTCATCACGAGTTGCGCCTGCTGCGCCATGCCCTGCTGGTCGTCCTTGCGGCCGGATCAGCCTGCGGCGCGGAAGCCGTGTCCGCTCCCGCGGTAGCGATCAGCTTCGATGACAATGGACTGGCCTCGCTGACCTACGATGGCTTCGAATACCTGTCGAACGGCCGTATCGGCACGACCTGGAACGATGCCGCGATCCAGCGCCGGCTCGATGGCACCACCGTCGCCGGCGACATGAAGTCGTCTCAGCTCGCGGTCGATGCCCCGCACCGCACCGTGGTGCGTACCTTCGCCTGGGGAATCCTGCGCTGCATCTACACCGCCGATGGCTCCAGGCTGTCGATGACCATGTTCGCGACCAACACCTCGCCGCTGCCGATCGCCGCGCTGCAGCTGCAGGCTCTGGAGCTGAAATTTCCTGGCAAACCGCGCGAATACGACCTGGTGACCCCGATCATGACCGCCAACATCGGGGCCCCGACCATCCTGCCGTTGACTACCGATCGCAGCCTGGTCATCGCCTGCAATGACGATGTCGACCAGCCGCTGTCGCTGGGTTACCCATGGGCCAATGATCGTCCGGCCGCGACCGTCTATCCGCTCTACGTGGACACTGGCCATCGCTGGAACCTCCCGAACAGCCATCCCTCCATCGACCGCGTGATCCATCCTGGCTGCACCGACTGCTACCACCTGTCCCTGCGGTTCGGTCCGCCGACGGCGACGCTCTCCCAACTCGCCGGCGACATCCTCGCGAAATTCCGACAGGTCCATCCATCCCAGCTGGTCTGGAA
>JACDEN010000265.1 GCA_013816415.1 Planctomycetota bacterium | reverse complement strand
GCACCACGCTGGCCATCACCTTCCCGGCGCAGTCCGGCGCGCAGGCGATGGAGGAGCGGCTGGAGGAGCTGTTCCTCGAGGCCGAGCGCGCGGTCAGGGAAGGCTACACCGTGCTGGTGCTCTCCGACCGCGGCGTCGACGCCGCGCACGCGCCGATCCCGGCGCTGCTCGCGGTCTCGGCGATCCACCACCACTTGATCCGCGTCCGGCTGCGCACCAAGTGCTCGCTGATCCTCGAGACCGGCGAGCCGCGCGAGGTCCACCACTTCGCGCTGCTGGTCGGCTACGGCTGCACCGCCATCAATCCCTACCTGGCGATCGATTCGATCCAGGACATGGTCGATGCGGGCGTCCTGCCGCAACTCGACGGCAACACAGCAGCCGACGAGGAGCACGACGCCGTCTACCAGTACACCAAGCGCTACTTCAAGGCGATCGGCAAGGGCCTGCTCAAGGTGTTCTCGAAGATGGGCATCTCGACCCTGCAGAGCTACTGCTCGGCGCAGATCTTCGAGGCGGTCGGACTGTCGACTCCGTTCATCGACCGGTACTTCACCGGCACCTCGACGCGCATCGAGGGCGCCGGCGTGCGCGAGATCGCCACCGAGACGCTCACCCGCCATCGCATCGCCTTCGCGCCGCTGATCGACCCGAACCGCGATCTCGACCGTGGGGGCTACTACCATTGGCGGCGCGACGGCGAGTTCCACATGATGAACCCCGAGGTCATCGCGCTGCTGCAGCACAGCGTGCGCGCCGGCGACCGTTCGACCTTCAAGCGCTACACCCGGCTGATCGACGACCAGTCGAAGAACCTGTGCACCCTGCGCGGCCTGTTCAAGTTCCGCGAGGCCAAGCCGATCCCGATCGAGGAGGTCGAATCGGTCGCGGCGATCACCAAGCGCTTCTGCACCGGCGCGATGTCGCTGGGTTCGATCGCCACCGAGGCACACGAGACGCTGGCCATCGCCATGAACCGCATCGGCGGGCGCTCGAACACCGGAGAGGGCGGCGAGGATCCGCGACGCTTCGAGCGCGACGCGAACGGCGACTGGCGCCGCTCGGCGATCAAGCAGGTCGCATCCGGCCGCTTCGGCGTGACGCCCTACTACCTGATCAACGCGGCCGAGCTGCAGATCAAGATGGCGCAGGGCGCGAAGCCCGGCGAAGGCGGGCAGCTGCCCGGCCACAAGGTCACCGACTACATCGGCTGGCTCCGCCACAGCGTGCCCGGCGTGACGCTGATCTCGCCCCCTCCGCATCACGACATCTATTCGATCGAGGATCTCGCGCAGCTGATCTACGACCTGAAGAACGCCAACCCCGAGGCCAACATCTCGGTGAAGCTGGTGTCGGAGGTCGGCGTGGGCACCGTCGCCGCGGGCGTCGCCAAGGCGCACGCGGATCTGGTGACGATCTCGGGCTGCGAAGGCGGCACCGGCGCGAGTCCGGTGTCATCGATCAAGCACGCGGGCATCCCGTGGGAGCTCGGCCTCGCCGAGACCCACCAGACCCTGGTGCTCAACGACCTGCGCGGACGCATCCGCGTGCAGACCGACGGCATGCTGCGCACCGGACGCGATGTGATCATCGCGGCGATGCTCGGTGCCGAGGAATTCGGCTTCGCCACCGTCGCCCTGGTCACCGTCGGCTGCATCATGATGCGCAAGTGCCACCTCGACACCTGTCCGGTCGGCGTCGCGACCCAGAACGAGGCGCTGCGCAAGAAGTTCAACGGCAAGCCCGAGCACGTCGTCAACTTCTTCACCTATATCGCCGAGGAGGTGCGCGAGCACCTGGCCAAACTCGGAGTGCGTTCGCTCGATGAGCTGATCGGCAAGACCGAGCACCTCGAGATGAATGAGGCGATCAAGCACTGGAAATCGAAGGGCCTCGACTACTCGAAGATCCTCGCCAAGCCGCAGGCCGCACCGTCCGTGCACACGCGCTGCTGCGTGCCGCAGAACCACGGCATCGACAAGATCCTCGATCGCGAGCTCATCGAACTGGCGAAACCAGCGCTCGAGCGCAAGGAGAAGGTGCGCATCACCAAGCGCATCCGCAATTCCGACCGCACGGTCTGCACCATGCTCTCGAGCCGCGTGGCCAAGGCCTACAAGGACGAGGGCCTGCCTCCTGGGACGATCTCGATCGATTTCACCGGCGTGGCCGGTCAGAGCTTCTGCGCCTTCCTGTCCCCCGGCATGAACATCACGCTGGTGGGCGATGCCAACGACTACGTCGGCAAGGGCATGGCCGGAGGACGCATCGTGATCCATCCCGATCCGGCGGTCACCTACCGCTGGGATCAGAACGCGATCGTCGGCAACACCGTGCTCTACGGAGCCACCGGCGGCGAGGTCTACTTCGCCGGCGCCGCGGGCGAGCGCTTCGGCGTGCGCAATTCCGGCGCGCGCGCGGTCATCGAAGGCGTGGGCGACCACGGCTGCGAATACATGACCGGCGGACACGTGGTGGTGATCGGCAAGACCGGTCGCAACTTCGCCGCTGGCATGTCGGGCGGCATCGCCTGGGTGCTCGACGAGGACCGGCGATTCAAGCGCCTGTGCAACGACGGCATGGTCGACCTCGAACAGGTCACGCCGAATACCCACGAGGTCGACCTGCTCAAGGAGCTGGTCCAGAACCACGCCGACCTCACCGGCTCGAACAAGGCCAAGCAGCTGCTGACCGGCTGGGACGCCAACCTCAAGAAGTTCGTGAAGGTCTTCCCGCGTGAATACCGCCGCGTGCTGATGGAGCGGGCGCAGAAGGAAGAGACGGCGCGCATCGGTCGCAAGGCGGGGGTGGTATGAACAGACTTGCAGGTGCTGAGTGCTCGGTTCTGAGTTCTCCGTTGGAGAGCCATGCACGCAGCACGGAGAACGTAGAACGGAGCACGGTCCATCATGGGTGATCCCCGCGGCTTCATGAAGCATACCCGCCAGGTGCCGAAGTACCTGCCGGTCGATCAGCGCCTCGCCAACCACGAGGAGCACATCGAGGAGTTCACCGAGGAGCAGGTACAGACGCAGGCCAGCCGCTGCATGGATTGCGGCGTGCCGTTCTGCATGACCGGCTGCCCGCTGGGCAACCTCATCCCGGAATGGAACGACCTGGTGTTCCGCGGACGCTGGAAGGAAGCCCTCGCTGCGCTGCATGCGACCAACAACTTTCCGGAATTCACCGGCCGCGTGTGTCCCGCTCCGTGCGAGAATTCGTGCGTGCTCGGCATCAACGAACCGCCGGTCGCGATCAAGCTGCACGAGGTGGCGATCGTCGACAAGGGCTTCGCCATGGGCTGGATCAAGCCGGAGCGGCCACATTTCCGCAGCGGCAAGACCGTCGGCATCATCGGCGGAGGACCCGCCGGATTGGCCTGTGCGCAGCAGCTGAACCGCGCTGGCCACGAGGTGACGATCTACGAGAAGTCCGACCGCGCCGGTGGCCTGCTGATGTACGGCATTCCCCATTACAAGCTGCGCAAGGAGAAGGTGCAGCGTCGCGTCGATCTGCTCGCCGCGGAAGGCGTGACGTTCCGCTTCAATTGCCAGGTGGGCGTCGACATCACCTGGGAGCAGCTGAAGGGAGCGCACGACGCGGTCGTGCTCGCCACCGGAGCGGAACTCCCGCGCGACCTGCCGGTCGAGGGCCGCGACCTCAATGGCGTCCACTTCGCGATGGAGTTCCTACCGCAGTCGAACCGCCGCAACTGGGGCGACGAGGACCCCGCCTTCCTGCATCCGAAGAAGCAGGCGATCGACGCCGCCCACAAGAAGGTCATCGTCATCGGTGGCGGTGACACGGGATCGGACTGCATCGGCACTTCGCTGCGCCAGGGCGCGATCAGCGTCATCAACTTCGAACTGCTGCCGGAACCTCCCGGCGACCGCACCCATGGCAATCCCTGGCCGCAATGGGCGCGCATCAAGCGCATCTCGTCGTCGGTCGAGGAGATGACCGAGAAGGGCGGCGACGTGCTCTACTCGGTCGCGACCAAGCGCTTCATCGGCGACAAGGGCACGGTCACCGGGCTGACCACGGTGAAGCTCGACTGGTCGTCGGGAAAGCCGACCGAGGTCCCCGGATCCGAGGAGACCTTCGGCTGCGATCTCGTGCTGCTGGCGATGGGCTTCCTCGGCCCGCGCAAGCTCGGCATCGTCGAGCAGATTGGCTGTACCCTGGATCCGCGCGGGAACATCCAGACCGATCCCGAGTCGCGCATGTCGAGTGTTCCCGGCGTGTTCGCGGCGGGCGACGCCCGCCGCGGCCAGAGCCTGGTGGTGTGGGCGATCAGCGAGGGTCGCGAGGTCGCGCGCTGCGTCGACACCTGGCTGACCAAGCAGGAGAGCCTGCTGCCGCGGGTGCGGATCGAAGCGTTCGCTTATTGAGGGCGTTTCGCAGCTGAATCGGTCTACCAGATTGCATTCGACGCTGACTCGCTAGGTTCCCCCTCCATGTCCGTCGTGGTCTTCCGATGCATCCACTCCGCATGCCGCCGCGATCGTTCGCGCGCGGGTCGGAGACGCTTCGGCTGACGGCTGCCGTCAATCGGACCTTCCCCGACCCGCTGCCGCATGGCAGCGGGTTTTTTCGTGCCCACTCGATCTGGAGCGAGCCATGTATGTCCCGAAGCACTTTTCTCAGACGGATGATCAGACCCTGCTGGCATTCATGCGCCGCCACGCGTTCGCGACCGTCATCACGCGTTCGTGCGCGTCGCTGAACGCGTCACCGCTGCCGTTGCTGGTCGACCATCAGCCATGGCGTCTCACCGGACATATGGCGCGGGCGAATCCGGCATGGATGTCGATCGATCAACCGGCACTTGTGGTCTTCCACGGGCCGCACCGGTACATCTCTCCGCGCTGGTACGGAGCCGACGACACGGTGCCGACGTGGAACTACCTCGAGGTGCAGGCAACCGGAACGTTCTCGCTCATCACCGAGGACGCCGATTGCCGATCGGTCATCGCC
>JACDEN010000264.1 GCA_013816415.1 Planctomycetota bacterium | reverse complement strand
GGATGCCCCAGCGCAGCTTCGGCGGCGACGCGCTCATGGCGCGGGAGCCGCCGAAGCGAGCGCCGCGATGATCTGCTCGCGATCGAGGTGGCCGCTCCAGCGTCCCCGAACGGCGCCGCCGCGGTCGATGAGGACCGCGGATGGCGTGGGGCCGGTCGATCCGAGGGCGTGCAGGCGCGCGCGGTCGCGCTCGATCAGGACATCGATGGCATGCGCGTGCGCGGCGGCCTCGGCGGAAAGGCGCTCGAGCCGCGCGCCCTCGGCGGCGGGCCCGGACAGGATCTGGGCCGAGGTCAGATCGGTGCGCGTGCCGAGCATGCCGTCGAGGTAATGCCGGAACGTGCGGTCGCTGGTGGCGGCCGCGGCGAACGACCAGCGGACGAGGTCCGCGCTCGCCGCCTGGCTCGGACGGATCACCGGCCGGATGACGATCGCCAGCACGCCGCTGTCGATCTGGGGACGGACCGCCGGTTCGATCTCGGTGTATGCGAGCTGGCAATGCGGGCATTGGAATTCCAGCGCCAGTTCGAGCACGAACGCGGCGTCGGCGCGGCCGATGCGCCGGTTGGCGTCAGCGCCCTCGACATAGGCGGCGTCCTCGCGGCCGGGGGTCAGCACCGTCGGATCCGCCGACGGCTTCGCGACATCGGTGCGCAGCGCGGGACCGTAGACGGCGAGCAGCGCGAGGAATCCCGCGGCCACGGCGGCGATGCGCACGAATGGGCGCAGCGCTCCGCGGCGCATCGGCCCCGCGAGCGCGAGGACCACCGTGTGCATCGCCAGGCACTGGTGGCAGACGAGTCCCAATCGGAACGACGTCCAGAGATAGAAGAGGCTGCCGCCGATCATCGCCCACGCGAGCGCCTGCACGTGCCCGGGCGACGGCGCCTCGTGCGGTCCCTTCGCGGGAACGCCTGGCTGCCGGCGCAGTCCGGCGATCGCCACCAGCGCGTACAGCAGCAGCCACGCGCCGAGCGCGACCTTGGTCACCATCAGACCGATCACCGGCAGCCGCTCATAGCCGCCGCCGCCGTTGCACGACAGATCGCACGGCCACCACGCCGGCTCGTGCTTGGCCAGCAGCAGCAGCGCGCTGACCAGGATGCCGATGGTGGCGATGTGCTCCGCCCAGCGGCTGTCGCCTTTCATGCGGCTTCCGGAGCGCCAGGTCCAGGCGAGGGCGACCGCTGACGCGACGAAGCCGACCCAGGTCGGCGCGAAGCGCCACGCCACCACCGAGACGATGATCAGCGCGACCGCGGCGAGTCCGGTGTAGGCGCCGGGCAGCTCGGCGCGCCGGCGCGCGCTCATGCGAGCGCTGATCGCGCTGATCATTGGGCCAGCTCGAGGACGATCTTCGGCGTCAACAGCCCGATCAGCCGCATCTCGCCCGGCGCCGGCTTGCCATCGAGGATCGCCACGCCCGCCTTCTTCAGCTGCAGCGCGGTGCCGCCGAGCAGCGCGCCCGCGAGCAGTCCGAGATCGGGCTCGTGGCCGACCAGCACCACATCGGCATCGGTCGGCAGCAGGGCGATGCGCTCATCGGCGGCCATCGCCTCGCCGGCGAGCCACTCGACCTCGCGCAGCGGCAGCTTCCACACGCTCGAGGCCAGTTCGGCGGTGGAACGCGCCCGCGCCCACGGCGACGACCACAGCGCATCGGCGCGGATGAGGTCGCGCAGCGCCTTGCACACGCGCGTGATCTGATCGGCGCCATCCTTGGTCAGCGGCCGATCGGCGTCGGCGCCGTCCCACTCGGAGCGTTCGAGGGCCTTGCCGTGTCGCAACAAGATCAGGCGCATATGCATTGGTAACGCCGGAGGGGGCGCACGACAACATCGAATGGCGGAACCGTGGCGCCGCGGCTGGCATCCATCGACGGTCACGCTAAGTTTCCGGCCCACGGAGTGCCCATGGCCAAGACCGCCCGTTCCTACCTGCCCCGATCCGCCGTCGTCCGCTCGAAGAAGGAGAAGGTGGTGCTCGCCTATTCGGGCGGCCTCGATACCTCGGTGATCGTGCGCTGGCTGGAACAGCGCGGCTACGACGTCATCTGCTTCTGCGCGAACGTCGGCCAGGAGGAGAAGTATCCCGACCTCGAGGCCAAGGCGCTCAACAGCGGCGGCTCGAAGTGCTACATCCGCGACGTGCAGGAGGAGTTCGTCCGCGACTTCGTGTTCCCCGCCATCGCCTGGAACGCCAAGTACGAAGGCCGATATCTGCTCGGCACCTCGCTGGCGCGGCCGGTGATCGCCAAGCACATGGTCGACGTCGCGAAGAAGGAGGGGGCGCGGATCATCGCGCACGGCGCCACCGGCAAGGGCAACGACCAGGTGCGCTTCGAGCTGACCGCGTACGCGCTGCTGCCGGGCGTGAAGGTGATCGCGCCATGGCGCGATCCCGCCTTCAACACGGTGATCAAGGGCCGCGCCGAGGCGATCGCCTATGCCGAGAAATGGGGCATCCCGGTCAAGGCCAACAAGAAGGAGCCGTGGTCCTCCGACGAGAACCTGCTGCACATCAGCTTCGAGGCCGGCGAACTCGAGGACCCGGGCCTGCGGCCGCGCGATGATATGTTCAAGATGACCAAGCCGCTCAAGCGCGCGAACGCGCCATTGCAGGGCATCACCGTCGACTTCGAGCAGGGCGTCCCGGTGGCGATCGACGGCAAGCGCATGACGCCGGCGAAGCTGCTCGCGCACGCCAACGCCCTCGGTTCGAAGCACGGCATCGGCCGCATCGACATGGTCGAGAGCCGCTTCGTGGGCATGAAGAGCCGCGGCGTCTACGAGACTCCCGGCGGCGCCATCCTGCTGAGCGCACACCAGGATCTCGAAGCGCTGACCGTCGGTCGCGACCTGCTGCACCTGAAGAACACCCTGGCGGTGCGCTTCAGCCAGATGGCGTACTTCGGCTTCTGGTACTGCGAGGAGATGGAGGCGCTGCACGCGTTCCTGAAGACCAGCCAGCGCCACGTCACCGGGCGCGTGCGTCTCGAGCTGTATCGCGGCAACGTCATCGTCGTCGGACGCGAATCCGCGCACAGCCTGTACGACGCCGCGATCGCCTCGATGGAAGCCGACGGCGGCGCCTACGACCAGGCCGACGCCACCGGCTTCATCCGCCTGCAGGCGCTGCCGCTGCGCGTCGCCGCGCGCCGGGACGCGCGTCTCGCTGCGAAGCGCTGACTATTTGTGCGGGGGTACCCCCCGGGCCCCCACGGGCTTTGTCGCGGCTCGATGACTACGGCTGCGCTATTGTGTCGGGGGCGAGCCCCCGGGCCCCCCGCGGGCTTTGTCGCGGCTCGATTACTTCGGCTGCGCCTGCGTAATCGTGGCAGGATCGGCTTCGCCGATTTTATCCTGCCACCGCCGCTCGGCGCCCGGGAGATACTCCCCCACCATACCATAAGATAACACAATAAAATCATTATCTGACCCATTTTATATGGGAATTATCAGTTATATAATCGCGTCAGAGCGTGACGGACCGAAGATCCGACACCAACCACACCCGCGACCCCGGAGCACTCCATGGCCTTCAGCGGACTCGGTATGAATCTCGGCACCCTTTCGAAGCTGTCGGCGGCGGAGAGCCGCTCGATCAGCGCCGAGAATTTCACCGGCGAGAAGGGCAAGGCGGCGATGGCGACCGAGGGCACCGGCGCCTCGTGCGCGCGCGACCTCGGCCGCGGCTGGAAGATCTCGCCGAGCATCCATATCGAGCCGGGCGAGACGCGCGTGCTCGCCGACATCCACGGCATGGGCGCGATCCAATCGATGTGGGCCGCGGGCGCGCCCGGCAACGGGCAATGGCGGTACCAGATCCTGCGCGTCTATTGGGACGACTCCGAGCATCCGTCGATCGAATGTCCGCTCGGTGACTTCTTCGCCCACGGCTGGGGCAAGCCGTACCACCAGCTGACGTCGCTGGCGGTGTGCGTGAATCCGTGGGAGGCGCTCACCTGCTATTGGGAGATGCCGTTCCGCAAACGCTGCCGCATGACCCTCACCAACCTGGCGGCCGAGAAGACCGTCCTCTATTACCAGATGAACTACACGCTGACCGAGGTGCCCGAGGACTGCGCGTATTTCCACGCGCAGTTCCGCCGTGTGAACCCGCTGCCATACAAAGGCGTCTACACCATCCTCGACGGCGTCCGCGGCCGCGGCCACTACGTCGGCACCGCGATGGCGTGGGCCGTCAACAACACCGGCTGGTGGGGCGAGGGTGAGATCAAATTCTTCATGGATGGCGACCAGGAGTTCCCGACCATCTGCGGCACCGGCACCGAGGACTACTTCTGCGGCGCGTGGAATTTCGAGAACCGCACCACCAAGCAGTACCAGGAATTCTGCACGCCCTACGCGGGCCTCAGCCAGGTGATCAAGCCCGACGGTCTGTACAGTTCGCAGCAGCGCTTCAGCCTGTACCGCTGGCACATCATGGACCCGGTGCGCTTCACCAAGGATCTGAAGGTCACCATCCAGGCGCTCGGGTGGCGCAGCGGCGGCCGCTATCTGCCGAATCAGGACGACATCGCGTCGACCGCGTTCTGGTATCAGACGCTGCCGTCAGCGCCGTTCCCGGCGCTGCCGAATAGGGATTATCTCGAGGTGATCTGACGCGCGGAAGCGTTCACGCCCCCGCCCGTCCCTTCTCCACCACCTCCCACTCGCCGTCCTCGTCCTCCTTATAGGCGGTGTAACGGTAGGTGGTGCCCTGGGTGAGAGCCCAGGAACGGAAGGATTCCAGCGACGCCCAGCGCTCCTCGCGCTCCTCGCCGTCGGCGGAGATGAAATGGATCATGAACATGCCGGCACCGGGCAGTGTGCGCCCGGTGGTGTGGCGTCCAATCCCCGTTACGACGGGCGGCGCATGTATCGTTGGCTGCTGCGCCCGCTGCTCTTCCGCCTGCAACCCGAGACCGCGCACGAGCTGACGCTGCGCCTGGCGCGCTGGACGATGCCCGCTCCAGTC
>JACDEN010000263.1 GCA_013816415.1 Planctomycetota bacterium | reverse complement strand
TGACCATGCTCGCGCATTTCGCCGTCACCCACCGCGCGACCGATCTGCTGGTGCCCGGCCCGGTCATCGGCTACGGACTGTTCCTCGGCGTCGCGATCACCGTGGTGCCGTCGCTGCTGATGGCCGAAGGGATGAAGCGCATCGGCTCGCAGCGCTTCGCCATCATCAGCAGCTGCGGCCCCGTGGCGACGGTGGTTTTGGCGTGGGCGGTGCTGGCCGAGGTGCCGACGGTGATCGCATGCGTGGGTATGGCGATCACGCTGGCGGCGGGTATTGCCATCGGCGCCGCCAAGGCGCCGCCGACGCCGACACCGCCAACGACGCTCACGCCGACGACTGCGCCCGAGCCGCGATGACGCACGCACAGGAAGCGTGCCCCAGTGCCCGCTCCCTGGCGTGCTGCGGTCGACCGGCGTCAGCGCGGGTTAGGGTACGAGCGTGGCCGCATGCCGTCATCGCTGGCGATGCACGAGGGGGTGCGCGCGGGCCAGGATCCCCACCAGCACTCGCCAAGCCGCTCCGGGCTCGACCGGAGGGAGTCGGGAAGGGCATAACCGCATTGACCCATTTCGGAGCAGCCGTAGCGTCTGCTTCCCGTTTTGCGCGCGATTAGCTCAGTTGGTAGAGCAAGGGATTCTTAATCCCTGGGTCGAAGGTTCGAGTCCTTCATCGCGCACCATACTCCACATCCACAGATCCCGATGCTTGCACCTCGTGCCCTCATTCTTGCTGGGCCGAACGGGGCCGGAAAAACAACCTTCGCGCGTGAGTTCCTTCCGGGTGAAGGTCACTGTCTCGCCTACATCAACGCCGACCTCATCGCAGCAGGCCTGGCGCCCTTCACTCCCCAGCTGGCAGCGGTTCGGGCGGCCAGGCTCATGGCAGAAGCGATCGCTGCCGTGACGGCCGAGCGCCAGGACTTCGCGGTTGAAACGACGATGGCTGGCCGCAGCTACGTGGGCCTCATCCGGGATTGGCAGCAGGCTGGGTATCGGGTGAAGTGCATCTTCCTCCGCTTGCCGACCGTCGAACTCGCCATCGAGCGAGTCCGCGTGCGCGTCGAGCAGGGCGGACACCACATTCCGGAAGACGTCATTCGACGCCGTTTTGACCGTGGTTGGCAGAACTTCCTCCAGCTCTACCGCCCCTTGGTGGATGCCTGGCAGGTATATGATGCCAGCGACGCGGAACATCGACTGCTCGAACAAGGGAGTTCACCATGAGCGACCTCGACTCCACGGTAGATCCGGACCTGGCCGAGTCCCCCAAGGCCATGGTCCGCGCCGCTCGACGCGCACGCCTCATCGCTCACCAGACCGGGACTCCCTTGGTGATCTGGGAGAATGGGAAAATCTGTTTGGTCGAGGTGACGACCGCGGATGCGGAACGTGGCAGGGAGAGCTCCGTTCGGGTAAAAAAGCCCTGACGCAGAGGCCGGAGAACTGCTGGAGACCGACCTCCGGCTACGGTTTTCCCAGGACGCGGGCGAGTTCACCAACGGTTCTGGACGGCTCATCAAGCAACTTCCAGGGGCGACCCTGCGCGAATTGGGGCCGCTGTCGCAGCGTCTGCGCGATGGCTCCGAGATACCACAGAAGCACATCGGTGCCGGATGAGAATCGCGACAGCGTCGCCTCGCCCTCGGCGCGGACATCCATGAGCACGCTTCGTGCATTGTGCAGTTTGTCAGCGCAGCTGACCATGAGAAGATAATCACGGAGAGGTCATTATTGATGGAAAAGATGACCGAACGCGCGCGGCACCGATTTGCAATATTCTTTAATGACTACACTTGCGGAATTTATGACCTGTCCATAAATTTTTGGGAATGCCAGACTCGTAATGCGGAGAAGCTCGGTGCGTGGGTGGATCGGCTTCTGGAAACCGTGAGGGAAAGGAAGTCGAAGTCGTGATCGATCCACGATCGGAGAGTAAATCGGACAGCGCATCAATCGAGAGATCCCCCAACGAGCTAGCTGCTGAGTACGGCATTGAGCGCGACGCCATCGATCTCTTCGCCTGGGTCGACCGATGGTTCGACTTGCTGAGCGAGCGACACGGGAAGACGGTCATCCGCCAACCGCCCCATCAGATCATGCGTCGCCTACGCGATGAGGCCCTGCCGATCAGCCGATTCGTCACGAGCATGAAGTTGCCCGGCCTCTCTGTCCGCTGCGCTCTGTCGACAGGTGGAGCGAACTACGACGCCACGGTGACGGTCCGCGGATACCGAGATGCCGACTTCAAAATCGAAGTGGTCGGCACTGATCGAGAAGAGGATGGCCTACGAACTAAGCTACTCGATGAGACCGGCTGGGCTCCAGGACACGGTCCCATCAAGCAGGTACGTGGCCAGGGAGTTGTAGCGGAGATGGAGGCGTACGATGGTGAGTTCCCGAATCGTGACCAAGCGCAGAAGGCCATCGAGGCGTATGCGCAGAAGTCAGCGAAGCCGTATACCAACGACACCCAGCTCCTGATTGTCGCCAACCTGTGTCTTCCTCTTACCCTTGATGAATGGCAGTCTGTGATGACGACTGTTCGAGCAGGGATCAACGGCGCTGCAGGCCCCTTCGCTGCGGTATACCTGATGAACCGATTTGACCACGTAACCCAGACGGTGTATTACCGTCCCAACCTAGACGAGCGCACCCAAGAGGCTTCCCTGACCATGACAACATCCTCAAACACTACAGTCCCAGAAAAATTGATACCCACGACATTGCCAAAGCCCCGACGCGCTTGGCGATTTATTAAAATCGCTGTCGTAGTGCTAGCTATCCTCGCATGGGCAAGTCTTCCGTCTTGGAATGCCTACCGCTGGCCGATCAGCAAGCGCGCCTTTTTAGCGAAGGACAACTGGACGATTGCCGATGAAGGGAAAAGCGGCGAGATCGTCTACCCTTGGACTTGGTTCTTCCCTTATACTCACTCGATTCTAGCCGTCGACCTAGACCACGTTAGACCTCACGATGCGACGCCGGGTTTCTACCTGGCCCCTGTGATGAGCATTGTGCGCGATGCGGACAAAAACGAAACTCTCACGACGCTGTTCATGTGCGTGTTCGACACTAAGGGTGGTCGCATTGCAGATGTTTTTCAAGGCACGCTGGATGGAAAGCTTGCAGACCAGGTAGCGGCTATGCCGTCACTGCCCGGGGACTTCATGGACCACCTGACCTGGCGAGACGGTACCGGTGAAGGTTGGGGGAATGTGATGAAGGCCATCCGATGGCGAACTTCAACGGAGACGGCCCCGTAAGGATGCTCTCTAGTGTGCCAGCTCCAGCACCCAAGCCCCCTTCGCCGCCCTTCTCCTGTTCACACAGTAGGTTAGCTCGACGGTCGCAGTTCGTAGGCGGTCCCGAGTGGGGCACCACTTTACGTGACGCGCCCGATATAGGACACCCGCATATTTCACAATATCGGTATCCTGACCTGACGCCGCACGCGGAATTCCTCTATGAGAAGATCGAGGATTCGATCGAACGCGATGTGCACCGCAAACTCGTCTACCTGCAGACCTATGACCGCGCGACATTACGAACGCGTCTCGTCCGGCAACTGCCCAACCTGCAGGAGCAGGCCTTCTCCAGTTGTGCTTTACCGAAGGGCGCGTGTCACAGGAGATGGTGGACCGCCATTTCCCCGATCTTGATTCCACCGTGCTCGCCGCGATGGAACAAACGGTGCTTCAGACCATTGCTGAATGCCCACTGCCGAAAGCGCTCCTCGCGGCACAGGCCCTCGAGCAGATTCGCTCGTGCCGACAAACGGCCACGGGGATCACCGCTTCATGGCCGGGCGCTTCTTTGCATTTCGCTTGTTCTTCAAGGACCCAGCTGGGCGATGCGCCAGGCGACGAACCGGTCGAGGACGGGATCAGGCCATCCGCGCTTCCACATCGGCATGGCGAGCCGAGCTCGATAATCGCGGAGCGCGTCCGCGGGGCGTCCAGCGCGTTCGCTGGCAACCCCGCGGGAGAACAGCAGTCGGGATTCGGCGAAGAGCTTGTCGGCTTGCGCCAGCATCTGCTGGTCGGTCAGCCTGCCAGCGTGGTAGCTCACGATGTGCCAGGGCTTCTGGGCCAGCATCCAGCGACGTTTCGGATCTTCGAAGGCAGTGAATATCCGTGGGAAGGCATCGCGGTCGCCGCCGAGTTCGAGCAGGAACGGGATCATCGCGTAGGTGATGTCACACGGGCATCCGTTGCGGAACTCGTGGATGGGATCGGGCGCGAACAAGGCGCGCGCGCGGTCATGGTCGCCCGCGATCCAGCAGTCGAGCCCCAGCGCAGCCCGCACGTACCCACCGAAGTAGTTATCGTGGCCGTGCAGATCGTAGGCGCGCTGGTACTGCCCGGTTGCCAGGAGGAACATGTAATAGTCTCGCCCCTGCTCCGGAACCTCGTCGGTGCGGTTGAGGACGATGAGGGCGGATAGGTTCGGCGGCGTCATGGACGCGAGGTCATCGATCCGCCCCATCGCGTAGAGGACGGCGCTGTTCTTCGGATCGAGAGCGTTCGCACCGGCCAATTCGCCGCGCTCGAGCAGTGCGGGCACTGAATCTTCGCCGACGTCCGGATATCGTTCGGTGATCTCCAGCGAGCGGCCCATCTCCTGGAGCGCTTGGATCACGATCGTAGGCTGCGAGGGGAAGCGATCGACCACCTCCTGCAGGCGCCCCTCGTACGACAGCGCTCCAGCGACCGACCCGTTATCGGTCGGAAAACGCGTTAGCACCTCGTCGAAGCGTCCGAGGACGAGCAGCGCCTCGGCGACCGGCAGATTGGCGAGAGTGTCATCAGAGAGCGCGGTGTGGTGCGCTTCGACGTAGTGCGTGAGCACGCTTCCATCCCCGTCGTGATCGGCACGGCGCGCCAGCGCCGCGACATGGCGGCTATATTGCGCGACGATGCGAGTTCGGCAGTCGGCGTCGGCGCGGGCGTAGAGGCGCGGCAACTCCGCGAGGACCTGCACGTGATCTC
>JACDEN010000262.1 GCA_013816415.1 Planctomycetota bacterium | reverse complement strand
ATTCCGGAGCCCAGCGGAACGAGGCGTCGTTGAGCGACAGCTTCTCGACCGCTTCGCGCAGCTGGTCGTAGGTCGATTCGCCCGAGGGATAGAGGCCGCAGTAGACCATCGGCTTCATCTCGCGGAAGCCGGTCAGCGGCTCGGCCTGCTGGGCCTCGAGGGTGATGGTGTCGCCGACCTTGACGTCGGCGAGCGCCTTGATCGCGGCGCAGATGAATCCGACCTCGCCGGCGTTGAGGCCTTCGGGCGACGGCGTCATCTGCGGGCGCAGGCGGCCGATGTCGGTGACTTCGTAGGTCTTGGCCGAGCGGATGAGCCGGATCTGGTCGCCCTTCCTGAGCCGGCCGTTCTTCACGCGCACGTACAGGATGATGCCGCGGTAGTCGTCGTAGATGGCGTCGAAGATCAGGGCCTGGGTCGGGGCATTGGGATCGCCGACCGGCGGATGCACGCGCTCGACGATCGCGGCCAGGATCTCGTCGATGCCGATGCCCATCTTGGCGCTCGCCCGGATCGAGTGCAGCGCGTCGAGCGCGAGCGACTCCTCGATCTCCTCCATCACCGCGTCGACGCGTGCGCTCGGCAGGTCGATCTTGTTGATGACCGGGATCACCGAGAGGTTCTGGTCGAGCGCGAGCAGGAAGTTCGCCACCGTCTGGGCCTGCACGCCCTGGACCGCATCGACGACCAGCAACGCACCCTCGCACGCCTGCAGGCTGCGCGACACCTCGTAGGTGAAGTCGACATGGCCGGGCGTGTCGATGAGATTCAGCTGATAGAGCTTGCCGTCGGTGTGCTTGTGCCAGAGGCACACCGCCTTCGCCTTGATGGTGATGCCGCGCTCGCGTTCGAGGTCCATGCCGTCGAGGACGGTCAGATCCTTGTCCTCGCGCGCTGCCATCGCGCCCGTGGCCTGGAGGAGGCGCTCCGCCAGCGTGCTCTTGCCATGGTCGATATGCGCGATGATGCAGAAATTCCGGATCTGTTCCTGCGGATGCGCCATGGGCGGAACACCGTAGGGGACAGCTGCAACCTACAAGCCGCGATGCGCTCCGTCGGGCGCCGTGGCTACGACATCTGCGTCTTCCCCAGCCACGATTCGTTGAAGCTGGTGATGTCGGAACCCTGTGCGCCTTCCTTGACGCGCAGGGCGAGGATGGTCATGTCCTCGGACAGGCGACCGCCGGCGTGACTCTTGGCATCCTCGAGCACCTGGTTGATCAGCTCGTTGCACGGGCGGCCGAGGTTCGCCACGCAGGAGCCGAGGAACTTGAAGCGGCCGTACTCGGCCTTGCGCGCGTCCTGCACCTGGAACAGGCCATCCGAGTACATCAGCAGGATGTCGCCGACCTCGAGCTTCATGGTCACCGGCCGGAGCACGCGCCGGAAGTCGTCTCCGGTGGCCTTGCCCAGGGTGGCGCCCTGGGTGCCGATCTGCTGCATCGGCGTCTCGCGCTTCTGGTTCAGGAGCGCGGCGGGATGGTGCCCGGCGCAGAGGTAGGTCATCGACCGCCGCCTGGTATCGATCAGGGCGGCGAACATGGTGATCGTGCAGTCCTGCATCAGGTCCGGGCGCACGTCGTCATTGAGGGCGCTGACGATGTCGATCAGGTCGCGGTGCTTCTTGCTGTTGGCGATCAGGCGCAGCGACTTGAGCGTCGAAGCAACCATCAGCGCCGATCCGGGACCGTGCCCGGTGATGTCGCCGAGCGCGAGCAGCAGGTGATGGTCGTCGATCTGGATGATGTCGTAGAAGTCGCGGCTGATCGCCGAGTGCGGCTCGTAGTGGACGATGAGCTGGTAGCCCTCGACGCGCGGCGGCCGCGCCAGCATCTTGATCAGCATCTGCTTGATCTGCATGAAGTCGGTCTGCCGCTTGGTCGGCGTCTTCATGGTCAGGCGGGCGGGGGTGGCGTTGGTCTTGACCGGCCTCGCCATCGCCGGCTTGGCGCCGACCTTGCCGGTGCTCGATAGCCGGCCGCTGCTCTTGGCCTGGGCGCGGGTGGCGATGCGCGGACCATCGGCGATGAGGCGGTCGAGCTTGTAGGTCTCGATCATCTTGCCGGTCTGCGCCTCGCCGCAGTGCGCGAGGTGGGTCGCCATGGCCTCGATCGAACGCAGGGTGACCTTGTCGTTCTCGAGCGGGATGCCGGAGATCCATTGGCCGATGTACGGATTCAGCCACATGCCGTGGTTGAAGACGCGCAGGTAGGGCACGAACTCGAGGTTCTCGCGCAGGTAGTGGAACCAGCGCAGGATCAGCAGATCGGTCAGCTGCTTCGGCTGCATCCGCGTCCACGGCTTGTGCTTGGCGAGGTACTTGTGCGCGACGTCCTCGTAGCCGAAAGGGGCGGCGACGATGGTGCCGGTGAACGGATCGATCCAGTTCACGCCGTCCATGGTCAGGACGCGGAAGGCCGGATCATTCTGGATCGCGTGGTACAGCCATCCCGGCATCTGCTGATCGGAGGTTGTGGTCATCGGGGCCTCATCGGTGCGCGAGCACGGCAGATCGGGAATGCGGACGTCAGATCCAGACTAGGCGGTCATCCGGAGCGTAATGCGAGCGCCGCGCGGGCGGTGCTGGCGATCATGCTAGACGCGGGCGCGTCTGCGCCAAAAACAAATCCGCGAACGGCCGCAGGGTGTCGGTGCCAGCCGGTCAGGCCAAGCCGTTCGCGCGGGCCGTCTGGCACCAGACGGCGCCGAATTCCGCTGCCTTCCCGCCGAGCGAATGGGCGAGCTGGAGGGCCATGGCGAGCATGATCAGGCTGGCATCCTCGAGATCGGCAGCATCGGTGAGACCGGCGAAGGATCCCTGCGCGAGCGTTCGCAACCGTTCACCATGCGCCGACACGAATGCGTCGCCATCGCCGGGATCCAGCTCGGGGATCTGCAGCGCTTCGAGGAATCCGCCGGTTATCGCCGCGGCCCGGGTGGTCGGATCCATCACTGCCAACCGCTGCCAGCGGTCGAGCAGTCCCGGCGCGGCGGTCCGGGCGTATCCGCTGTCGAAGACGATCACGAAGGCGCCCTCGGCCAGGTCCTGGGCCACCTCGAGATAGGCATCGGCCACCGACTCGCCGACCGCGACCAGCTGTCCGGCGAGGTACTCGCCGACGCTCAGCTGCGGGAGCGTCCGCACCTGCGGGCATCCCTCCAGGCAGGGGAACGCCGCGCCATCGTGGATGTACTCGACCGCCTGTCCGCGCCGCTGTCGACCGAGCGGGTACAACCGGCAGGCCAGAGGACGCAGCGCATGGGCGACGCATCCGCGCTGCGCATCGTACTGGCTGCAGGCCGGCAATCCCTTCCAGCCGGGAGCACCATCGAAGCGCAGTCGCAGCCCGCCGTCGCAGGTGAAGCGTTCGCGGAAGGACTGCGCCGTCATCGCGCGCGCGCGGGCGAGGCAGGCGAGTTCCCACGGATTCAGCCACACCTCCTTGCCGTGGCAGCAGGTCCCGGCCCGGGTGCAGGTGAGGGGGAGGACGTCGTGCTGGCCGAGGGTGGTGGTCATGTGCCGGATGCGGAGCCAAGATTCCACGAGGCGGTGCGCGAGGCCATACGGAGCCAAACGGACCCGCGACCGGTCGCGGGTCCGCATCGGGTTTGCGCAACCGGACTGGAAGCCGCGTCGGTGCTGGCACACTGGCCCCGATGGTGACGCATCGGCATGGAGTAACGATTTCGCCACGCGTGGCGCTGCTCGTGCTCGCGCTGTTCGCCGCTGGCTGCGGTCAGACGCGCCCGCTCGGCGAACCCGGCGGCCTGCCGGTCGCATTCACCGTCCAGCTCGACACCGGATACCTCGAGGGGATGAGCCACCAGGTCGCGCGCATGGGTCCGGTGTTCATGGATCCCGATCCCTGGTACGCCGCAGATCGTTCATCGCGCTTCCGTTACTACGGCCGCGGCGCGGGAATGTACCACCGTCCGATGTTCGCAGACCCGTTCTGGGCGGAGCCGGGATTCACCGACCTGATCCTCGCCGGAGGCGATGCGCCGATGGAGACCGGCGTCTTCCGCACCGTTCTCTCGGGTGGAGAGAACCGCTTCGAGGTGCTGATCCGCCCGGGGCACGCGGTGACCCTCACCGTGCTGGCGCGCGGCGATCGCGACGGGTGGGAAGCGATCGGGCATTTCACCGCGGCGGATCGTCCGGGTCAGCGCGTCGACATCACGCTCTCGAGCGTTGGGCCGACGATGTCGGTCATCCCGCCAGCGCTGACCGCTGAGGCGGACGCTGCTCCGACCGGGCCGACCGCGCCGGACGCAGCCCGACCCGTCACACCGTGACGAGCGTCCGTCCGCGCACCTGTCCGGCGAGGATGCGCGGGGCCATGGCCAGCACCTGGTCGAGCGCGATGGTCGTCGTCATCGCTGCCAGCGCGTCGACCGGAAGCAGCGTCGGCAACCGCTGCCAGGCTTCGCGCCGCAGGGCGATCGGCGCGTTCGACGACGAGACGCCGAGCAGGGCGATCGCGCGCAGGATGAAGGGATAGACCGTCGCGGGCAGGGTCCCGCCCGCCGCCATGCCGCACGCCGCGACGCTGCCGCCCTGAGTGATCGATCGCAGCAGCGACGCGAGCATCGCTCCGCCGACGGTGTCGATCGCTCCGGCCCACCGTTCGGCCATCAGGCTGCGCTCCGGCTGCACCAGGACCGCTTCGCGCGGCAACACCTCGTGCGCACCGAGCGAGCGCAGATAGGGCTCCTCGCTCGCGCGTCCGGTGACCGCGGTCACGCGGTGCCCGAGCTTCGAGAGGATGACGCATGCGGCACTGCCCACTCCGCCCGACGCGCCGGTGACGACCACCGCGGATCCCGGCCGCAGTCCATTACGTTCCATCGCCATGACGCACAGCATGGCGGTCAGACCCGCGGTGCCGACGGCCATCGACCAGCGCATGCCATAGGCGTCGGGCGCGCGGACCAGCCACGCGGATTGCACGCGCGCGTATTCGGCATAGCCGCCCCACTGGGTCTCGCCCATGCC
>JACDEN010000261.1 GCA_013816415.1 Planctomycetota bacterium | reverse complement strand
GGATCGGGGATAGCAGGGAGTGGATAGCGGATAGCGGATGGCGGATGGCAGATGGTAGACGGCGGTGATCGTCGCCCGTTCGAAGGTACGGCGACGGTTGCTCCTACGGACGCGCTTCCTTCGTAGCGGCGGATACTGACTCGCGTAGGATGCCTCCATGGCCTCCCGCGCGCGCAGCCATGCGGAGAATGTTCCCGGGTCGTTCTTCGTCGACGACACCTGCATCGATTGCGATACCTGTCGGCAGGTGGCTCCGCTGGTGTTCGCCGATGCCGGCGATCATTCGTATGTCCGCGTGCAGCCGGGCTCTCACGACCAGGAGCGCGCGGCGCTGCGTGCGGTGCTGTGCTGCCCGACCAACTCGATCGGCACCGACGACCGTGCGCGCACTCGTGAGGTGGTCGGCGATTTCCCGCTGCCCATCGACGGCGACGTCTCCTACTGCGGCTTCAACGCCGAGTCGTCGTTCGGCGGCAACAGCTATTTCGTGCGCCGCGCAGATGGCAACTGGCTGATCGACGCGCCGCGCTGGATGCCCGCCCTCGCCGAAAGGTTCGAGCGCATGGGTGGAATCGCCGCCATCTTCCTGACCCATCGCGACGACGTCGCGGATGCCGCGCGCTACGCCGAGCGCTTCTCGGCGACCTGCGTCATCCATCGCGCCGACGCGACGGCGATGCCGTCGGCGACGCGCATCCTCGCAGGCGAGGAGCTCCAGACGCTGGCGCCCGGGGTGGTCGCGGTGCCGACGCCCGGACACACCGCCGGACATTGCGCGCTGCTGGTGGACGACACCTGGCTGTTCACCGGTGATCACCTGTGGTGGAGCCGCGACCAGCGGCGCCTGAGCGCCTCGCGGTCGGTCTGCTGGTTCTCGTGGGACGAGCAGATCCGTTCCATGGAGCGTCTCCTCGACCTGCGCTTCTCGTGGGTGCTTCCCGGCCACGGCGAACGCGCGCATCTCGATCAGCAACGCATGCATGAGGAGGTGGCGGAACTGATCGCGCGCATGCGGGAGTAGCACGTTCGCTTTGCGCGGCTTTGACCGGACCCGACCGGTCCATACTATCAAACAAGCGTATGAAAAAGCGTCTGATGGCTCGGTCGGTCGATACGCGGGAGCGCTTGCTCAACGCAGCGGAGTCGTTGCTCGCTGAACGCGGCATCGAGGCGACCTCGATGCGCGCCATCACCTCGCTCGCGCGCGTCAACCTCGCAGCGGTCAACTACCACTTCGGTTCCAAGGAAGGCCTCATCGTCGCGGTGTACGCCCGACGGCTGGGGCCAGTGAACAAGGAGCGTCTGGCGCTGCTCGCCGCCGCGGAAGGCGCTGGCGCCAAGCCGGTCCTCAACGATGTGCTGCGCAGCTACGTCGCTCCGGTGATGCACCTCATCCACGATGCGAGCCGCGGCGGCGAGGTCTTCATGCGTCTGCTCGGCCGCTCGCTCTACGAGCCGGGCGACTACCTCGGACAGCTGTTCCGCGATGAGGTCGAGCCCGTCCTCAACACCTTCACCGCTGCGCTGCATCGGTGCCTGCCCCAGCTCAGCAGCGAGGAACTGTTCTGGCGCATGCACTTCGGAGGCGGCGCCCTCGCCTATACCCTCGCGCAGATCCATCGGCTGGAAATGCTCTCGAAAGGGGCGTGCGACCCCAAGGACGTGGAGGGGGTGATCTCCCGTCTGGTCGACTTCGTCGCCGCCGGCATGCAGACCGGTGGGCAGCAGGTCAGGACCAAGAAGAAGTGACTTGGCATGCGAGACAGGCCACATCGGCAGTCCTTCCATAAACTTGTCATTTAGTTGTTGGTTAAACCGCCATAATTAAGTCCTCCAGAGAGTTAGTCGTGGACTTTGGACCCTGCCAACGTCAAGATCGCGTCCCCATCGCTAGCCAAGGGCGCATCTTCCATGAAAAGTACGACAGTTGCCGCAGCCGGAGCACCGCACAGCCCGATCCTCGAGAAGAAGACTCCAACCGGTGGCGAGGTGCTCATGCGCTGCCTCGAACGCGAGGGGGTCGACATCATGTTCGGCTACTCTGGCGGCGCGGCGATGCCGATCTTCGATGCGCTGGTCGACAGTACCGTCAAGTTCGTCCTGGTACGCCACGAGCAGGGCGCCACCCACATGGCCGACGGCTACGCGCGGGCGACGGGTCGACCCGGCGTCGTGCTCGTGACCTCGGGCCCCGGAGCCACCAACTGCGTCACGGGTCTTCTGACCGCGCTCATGGATTCGGTGCCGATGGTCGTGCTCACCGGACAGACCATCACCTCGATGCTCGGCAAGGACGCCTTCCAGGAAGCCGACGTCACCGGCATCACCTACCCGGTGGTCAAGCACAGCTACCTGGTCAAGAACGCCGCCGACATCCCACGCGTGATGAAGGAGGCGTTCTACCTCGCGCGCACCGGTCGTCCCGGCCCTGTGCTCATCGACCTGCCGAAGGACATCACCCAGGGTCCGTGCACCGCGCCGATGATCGACACCCCGGTCAGCCTGCCCGGCTATCACGTTCCGGGCCGCGCATCCGCCGAGCTGGTGAAGAAGGCCGCCGCGTTCCTCGCCAAGAGCCGCAAGCCGGTGCTGTACGTCGGCCACGGCGCGGTGATCTCCGACGCCGGTCCCGCGATCATGCAGCTCGCCGAGAAGCTGCAGGCGCCGATCGTCAACACGCTGCTCGGCAAGGGCGCGTGCCCGGAAGACCATCCGCTGCACCAGGGCATGCTCGGCATGCACGGCACCGCGTACGCGAACAAGACGGTGGCGAACTGCGATCTGATCTTCGCCATCGGCGCGCGTTGGGACGACCGCATCACCGGCAAGCTCAGCGAATTCTGCAAGGATGCGATCAAGCTGCACATCGACATCGACGTCGCCGAGTTCGGCAAGGTCCTGCGCCCTGACGTCTGCCTGGCCGGCGACGCGCGATTGGTGGTCGAGGATCTGCTGCCGCTGGTGAAGAAGTGCGACAGCGCCGACTGGCTGAAGGAGATCGGCGTCTGGCGCAAGCAGTACCCGCTGAAATACGCCAAGAAGGGCGGCCTGCGCGCGCAGTACGTGCTCGACCGGCTGGACAAGCTCGGCGGCCGCGACTGCATCATCACCACCGACGTCGGTCAGCACCAGATGTGGGCGGCGCAGTTCTGCCGCACCACCAAGAACCGCCACTGGCTGTCCTCCGGCGGCGCCGGCACCATGGGCTTCGGCTTTCCGGCCGCGATCGGCGCGGCGTACGCGTCGCCCGGCAAGAAGGTATGGGCGATCGTCGGCGACGGCGGATTCCAGATGACGCTCGCCGAATTGGCGACCGCCTTCCTGTCGAAGCTGCCGGTCAAGGTGCTGATCATCAACAACAGCTACCTCGGCATGATCCGCCAGTGGCAGGAGCTGTTCTTCGACAACCGCATCTCAGGCGCGGACCTCGAAGGCAATCCCGACTTCGTGAAGCTCGCGCAGGCCTACGGCGTGAAGGCGTGGCGCGTCAAGCGCGCCGGCGACGTCGACAAGGTGCTCAAGGCGGCGATGGCCTACGACCAGGGCCCGTGCGTGGTCGAAGCCGAGGTCGTGAAGGAGGACAACGTCTTCCCGATGATCCCCGCCGGCGCCGCGGTCAAGGACATGATCATCGAGAAGCCGAAGCACCGCATGGAGAAGCCGCAGGGCTCGACCTGATCCAGCGCGCATCGCCTCTCCTGCCACGTAACGAAAGCACATCATGAGCACCACCATCGCCCGCGGTTCCCAGTTCGAACTCGACCCCGGCAAGCCCGTCCGCCGCCATCCCGTGACCGAGGAGGTGATCCAGCCGCTGCACACCATCTCGCTCTTGGTGCGCAACAAGCCGGGCGTGCTGGTGCGCGTGTCGCTGATCTTCTCGCGCCGCGGCTACAACATCGAGAGCCTGGTCGTCTGCCCCGCGGTGTCGGCCCCGGGATCGAGCGAGATCTCGGGCGAATTCTCGCGCATGACCATCACCTGCTCGGGCGAACCCGACACCCTCGAGCAGATCATCAAGCAGCTCGAGAAGCTGATCGACGTGGTGCACGCCCTCGACCACACCGGCCAGTCGGTGATCGAGAGCGAGTTGGCGCTGATCAAGGTCAAGGTCGGCCTCAAGGAGCGCACCGAGATCCTCCAGGTCGCCGATCACTACCACGCCAAGGCGGTCGACTACAGCGCCGACTCGATGATCCTGCGCGTCGAGGGCGAGACCGACAAGATCGATGCGGTGATCGCGCTGCTCAAGCCGTTCAACATCGTGGAGCTGGTGCGGTCGGGCAAGATCCTGATGGTTCGCGGGCTCGAAACGACGTGATTTTTCCCTGGGGGGCGGCTGCGGCCGCCATTTTCCCCAGGGAAAAATCACTCACTTTTTTCAGAAGGGGGGCGGAGTTGCCCCCCTTCGACCCCCGGGCTCTCGTGCGGGTGGGGTGGTCTTTGATCGGCGGTTCACAGGCGACGGCATAATCAAGGGACGGCTGCGGATAGCGGATGGCAGATAGCAGATAGCAGATAGCAGATAGCAGATAGCAGATAGCGGATGGCAAGACATCAGGTGCGTTCGGTCCAGGTGATCATCGCGCTGATTCGTCGGCCGAGCCGGCTGCAGCGATCGATCAATTCGAGGTGTTGTGGCTGGTCGATGTGGTCGGCATCGAGTGCGAGATGGACGTGCGATCGGAGTTCGCCGCACGACGCGCGAGCGATCGATAAGAAGCGCCGAAAGTCAGGACGGGATATGCGCTCGCTGCCCTCAGCGATGTTAGCTGCGATCGAGATCGCTGCGCGCCGCATCTGATCGCGCAGATTCGCATCGTTCCGGAAGTCTCGCGTCGTGTGATGGACGATCTTCGCCAGCTCCCGCGCCCTCTGCCAGATCACCAGATTCTCGAATCTTCCCATGCTGTTTCTCCTTCACAGCACCCCCGCGAACGCGCGGAGGGGTCAAGGCCGGGCGTTCCGCCCGCCGAGCGCAGCGAGGGCAGCCTTGACGCCGAGCACGTT
>JACDEN010000260.1 GCA_013816415.1 Planctomycetota bacterium | reverse complement strand
ATACTGCGCGCGCGCCGCCGGCATCCGCGGGCGGCGACGCCGCGGGTGCCGATGACCTGACCGACGACCCCAGGTGGCAGCAAAGGAGTGCGTCGGTCATGGCTCCCCCGGCGCCCGTCCCTCCTGAACGTGTCACTACCGCCGATCCGGTCTCGAGCGGCGACAGCGATCGCGCGCGGGTGATCCCGACCGTGCAGCTGTCGCGCCTCACCGCGCCGGCGGATCCCTCGCTCGCCTCGGCCATCGCCACCTACCTCAGCCTGATCCCGGACAAACGTCGTTTGATTCCGCTGGTGTGGATCCTGGTCACGCTGCGACACGCGCCGGTGTGGATCATCCCGCTGCTGATCAAGCGCACCATCGATGCGGCGATCACCGATCCGCAGCGCGCGTGGCCGATGCTCGGGTGGATGGTGGTCGCTACGATCGGCCTGGCGCTGAGCAACATCGTGGTCAGCGTGCCGCAGCAGCTGCTGGTGTCGCGCCAACGCCGCGACCTGACCGCCGGGATGCGCCGCGCGCTGCTGCGGCGTCTCCATCGCCTGACCTTCGCCTTCCACGACCGCTCGCAGGCCGGCGCGCTGACCAACAAGTTCGTGATGGACATGAACCGCCTCGAGACATTCCAGGGCTGGCTGATCGAAGGCCTGCTGCTGCAGGGGACGACGCTGGTGGTGGTGCTCGTGGTGACCGCGGTCGTCAGTCCGCGCCTGGTGCCGGTGCTGCTGCTGATGGTGCCGGTGAATCTGCTGATCGTGCGCGCGTTCTGGCAGCGGATGAAGGAATCCAACGAGCGCTTCCGCGAGGCCGAGTCGGGATTCCTCGCCTACCTCACCGAGGCGATCAGCGGCGTGCGCGTCACGCGCGCGCACGCGGTCGAGGAGTTCACCGAGAGCCGCATCGGCCGGGCCGCCAACCGCGTCGCCGCCACCGGCTACCGGCTCGACTTCACCTACGCGCTGTTCGGCTCGGCGGCGTGGGCGACCGGCGTCGCGATGCACATGCTCGTGCTGGGCAGCGGCATCTGGATGCTGCTGCTCGCGCGCATTCCCGCGGGCGACATCTGGCTGCTGACCGCGTACTACGGCATCCTGTCCGGCGCGCTGGGCGCGGTCGTCAACGGCCTGCCCAACGCCGCGTCGGCGCATGATGCGATCCGTTCGCTGTCCGAATTGTTCCAGCGCGACGACCACGAGGACAACGACGGCAAGCCGGCGGTCGCGGATGTGCGCGGCGACGTGGTGTTCAGCGGCGTGCGCTTCACCTATCCCGGCAACGACCGCCACAGCCTGCACGGCCTCGACCTGGCCATCCCCGCCGGATCGAGCATCGCGCTGGTCGGCGCCTCCGGCTCGGGCAAGAGCACGACCGCCGGACTGCTGCTCGGATTCTATGCGCCGGATGCCGGCACGGTGTCGATCGACGGCCACGACCTGCGCACGATCGACCTGCGCAGCGTGCGCCGGCACGTCGGCGTGGTCAGCCAGGACGTGGTGCTCTTCCACGACACCATCCTCGGCAACATCGCGTGGGGCGATCCCAATCCGGATATCGCCAAGGCCGAAGAGGCGGGACGCCGCGCCAACGCCGACGATTTCATCCGCGAGCTGCCGGACGGATACCGGACCATCCTCGGCGACCGCGGCGCGGGGCTCTCGGGCGGCCAGCGCCAGCGCCTGGCGATCGCGCGCGCTCTCTACCGCGATCCCAAGCTGCTGATCCTCGACGAGGCGACCAGCGCGCTCGATCCCGAGAGCGAGCGCCTGGTCCAGCAGGCGCTCGAGGAGCTGATGCGCGGCCGCACCACGGTGATCATCGCACACCGCCTCTCGACCGTGCGCAACGCCCAGCGCATCGTGGTGCTCGCCGAGGGGCGCGTGGCCGAGAGCGGAACCTTCCAGGAGCTGATGGACCGCGGCGGCATCTTCCACGGTCTCGCCGCGGGGCAGGTGTTCTGATGGACGCTGCCGACCGACCCAAACGCCTGTCCGCGACCGGCACCGTGTTCAAGGTCATCTGGCCGATCATGCGGCCGTACCGCTGTTGGCTGGCGCTGTCGCTGATCCTCGGCGGCATCCACGGCGCGGCGATCTCGTTCCAGATCGTCTTCCCGAAATACCTGGTCGATGATATCCTGCGGCCGCACGATCTGCCGGACGCGCAGCGCTGGAAGCGCCTGGTCGTGCTGGCGGCGGTCTACCTGGTGACCTCCGTGGTCCTGCGCATGCTGGTGTGGCATCTCGGATACCGCGTCTTCACCTGGGTGCGCGAACGGGTGGTGCTCGCGCTGCGCGCGCAGTTCTTCCGCCACGTCAACCACCTGTGCCTGCGCTTCCATGGCCAGCATCCGTCGGGCGAGCTGTTCAGCTACCTCTTCGGCTCGCCACTCAACCAGATCATGCAGTTCTACCAGCATACCTCGATGCACGGTCCCGGAGCAGTGGTGACGCTGGTGGCGACGGTGCTGGTGTGCGCGAAGTGGGACAGCACGCTCACCCTGATCCTCGCGCTGTCGGTGATGACCAGCACGCTGATGATGCGCCGCTCGAGCCTGCGCGTGAAGGCCATCACCAAGGATTTCCAGGAGACCGAAGGCGACGTCAGCGGACGCATCTCCGACATCCTGCGCGGCAACCGCGCGGTGAAGCTCTACGCCATGGAGAACCAGGTCGCGACCACCTTCGACGAAGCCGCGCAGGTCCTCAGCCGGAAGAGCTACGAACGCGACATCCGCCAGCACATGGAGTGGATGAAGCAGGAAGGGTTCTTCTATCTCGCCAACGCGACCCTGATGGCGGCCTGCACCTGGCGCTACCTCGGCGGTCACGTGCAGGAAGGCGAGGTGGTGGGATTCCTGCTCGCCTTCCAGCAGCTGCAGCAGCCGACGCAATTCCTGTTCACCTCGCTGACCCTGTGGGGCGGCGCCCAGGCCTCGATCGAGCGCATCGGCACGGTGCTGACCCAGGCCTCGACCACGCCCGATCCCGTGGGGCCCGAGCTGCCGGTGCCGCCCGGCGGCGAGATCGAGCTGCGCGATGTGACCTTCGCCTACGAGGATGCGCCGGTGATCTCGCAGATGTCGCTGAAGATCCCCTATGGTCAGCGCGTGGCGTTCGTCGGTCCTTCGGGCGCCGGCAAGAGCACGGTCTCGCAGCTGCTCCTGCGCCTGTACGATCCGCAGCAGGGATCGCTGCTGCTCGCCGGAGTCGACCTGCGCCGGCTGCCGGGGATCGATCTGCGCAAACGCTTCGGCGTGGTGCCGCAGGATCCGTTCATCTTCCGCACCACCATCCGCGACAACGTGCGCGTGGCGCGGCCGGATGCCGACGACGACGCCATCCGCCGCGCCTGCGAGCTGGCGAACGCCTGGGAGTTCATCGACGAGCTTCCCGACAAGCTGCTGACGCGCGTCGGCGAAGGCGGCTCGAGCCTGTCGGGCGGCCAGCGCCAGCGCCTGGCGATCGCGCGCGTGCTGCTCGCCGATCCCCCGTTCTTCATCTTCGACGAGGCGACCAGCGCGCTGGACACGCTCAGCGAGGAGCTGATCCAGAAGGCGCTCGAGAGGAATCTGCGCGGGCGCACCGCGATCTTCATCGCCCACCGCCTGGCGACGGTCAAGAACGTCGACCGCATCATCGTGATGCGCGGCGGACGCGTCGAGCAGGATGGGACGTACGACGACCTCGTCGCCCAGCCCGGATTGTTCCGGCAGCTGGTGGAGGGGCAGCAGTTGAGGGGTTAGGGAGCGTCCGACGTCCGACGTTCGACGTCGAAAACAATGGAGCGGCGGAGTCGGTGAATATACCTGGCGGCATCTGGAGGTGTCGATGCCCAAGGCCGCGCTCTTCTGCTCCCTCGTTGTCCTGCTCTCGTGCGGCCTGGGGCACGCCGCCGACGCCAAGGCGTTGACCATCGCGGTCATCCCCAAGGGGACGACGCACGAGTTCTGGAAGTCGATCCATGCGGGGGCGGTCAAGGCCGCCCGCGAGTTCGGCGCCGCCGGGCAGCCGGTGAAGATCATCTGGAAGGGGCCGCTCAAGGAGGACGACCGCGCGCAGCAGATCGACGTGGTCCAGGGCTTCGTCACCCAGGGCGTGTCGGCGATCGTGCTCGCGCCCCTGGATTCGAAGGCGCTCGCGCAGCCGGTCGAGCAGGCCGTCGACCAGGGGATCCCGGTGGTGGTCATCGACTCGGGGCTGGAATCGCAGAAGCAGGCGAGCTTCGTCGCCACCAACAATTTCGCCGGCGGACAGCTCGCGGGAGAGTGCCTGGGCGCGGCGCTCGCGGGCAGCGGGCGGATCGCGCTGCTGCGCTACCAGGTCGGCTCGGCCTCGACCGAACAGCGCGAGGCCGGATTCCTCGACGCCATGAAGAAGTTCCCCAAGATCGAGATCATCTCGAGCGACCAGTACACCGGCGCCACGCGCGAGACTGCGCTGACCGCGTCGCAGAACCTGCTGAATCGCTACAAGGACAAGCTCACGGGCGTGTTCACGCCCAACGAATCCTCGACCGCCGGCATGGCGCTGGCGCTCAAGGAGGTCGGCCTGACTGGCGGTCCGGCGGGCGAGCCGCGCAGGATCGCCCACGTCGGCTTCGACGCTTCCGAACCGCTGATCGCCGCGCTCGCGGCCGGCGACATCCGCGGGCTGGTGGTGCAGGATCCGTTCCAGATGGGCTACCTCGGCGTGAAGAACGCGGTCGCCGCGGCCACCGGGCGGACGGTGGACAAGCAGGTCGACACTCCGCTGCAGCTGGTGACGCCGGAGAACCTCGCGCAGCCGGCGATCCAGGCGCTGATCAAACCACCGCTCGACCAGTACCTCGACGGCAAGTGATCCCGGCGGATGGTGGCGCGGGCGCGACCCCCCGCCTGTCGATGCATGGCATCGCCAAGTCGTTCGGCGCCACCGCCGCGCTCGCGGGCGTCGATCTGACGGTCGGCGCGGGCGAGGTCCTGGCGCTGATCGGCGAGAACGGCGCCGGCAAGAGCACGCTGATGAAGTTGCTGGGCGGCGTCG
>JACDEN010000259.1 GCA_013816415.1 Planctomycetota bacterium | reverse complement strand
TGGCGGCGCGCGCTCCGCCGAGATGGGCGCAGAACGCGCCGTAACCTTTCTCTGCGAGATGAACGTGACCGAGGCGCGACAGCTCGATCAGGGCGTGGCCGTGGGTCATCACATGGCCCAGGCCGATGTGGCCGATGCTGATGGGAACGACGTCCGGGATCCGGCGCAATTCCGCGGATACCAGATCGGCCACCCCCTGGGGCGAGAAGTCGGGAAAGGCTCCGACAGCGGCCGGGTCGAGGCCGACGCCCTGGTTACGGTTGAAATAGCCGATCACCTGGCAGATGCCCTCGACCACTTCGACGCGGCCGCATTCCGGGGCGGCGGTGAGCGCGCGCATGGCGTGGGCGGCGAAGATCACGCTGTGCCCGGAGTGGCTGTGCCGGTGGATGCGCTCCTCGATGCAGCGTGCGATGCGTCCGATGGCGTCGGGATCGAGCCGACCGGCAGGGGCGCCCTGGAACAGGTGCGCATGCGTGGCCATCATGAGGTCGACCTGGGCCTGCATGGCAGCCACCGCGGGGGCGTATGCGGGATCCTCGGACAACCGGTGGGCGGCGAGCACCGCCGCGGCGTAGTGGATCGGGAACCAGCCCTCGACCCCGCCACCGGGATAGCGGCTCATGCCGAGGATGCCGCGATGGAGATAAGAGCGGTCGAGCATGGATTCCTCTGCTGCGGGCGGTCCGAAGCGGACCGTTGCGGACAGCTTAGACATCCGGAAGACCTGGCTCAAGCGTTCCGGATGGGAATAATGGAGGAGAAAGCGTGGTACCTTGGAACGGGACGACTGGAGCTTACCGGCATCTCCGCCTCCCTGCCTCCGATAGCCGTTAGCCGCTATCTGCCGTCCGCTAGCTAAGGCGCTCCGCCCGTCTTCATCTCACGGTATCTCGGCGGCACCGGTTCGCCGGCGCCATGCTTCTCGGGCGCAGCCTGGTAGAGTTTCTCCGCTTCGCCCATCTTCGCCTCGAGATCGCGGGCACGGTCGGCGGACTGCGGATGCGTGCTGAGGAAGGCGGGCGTTCCGCCGGAGCCGAGCTTGGCGAAGCGTCCCCAGAACTTCACGGCCTCGTGCGGATCGTAGCCGGCTTCCGACATGTACTTCAGGCCGAGGTAGTCCGCCTCGGATTCCTGCTTGCGGCTGAACGGCAGGATCACGCCCACCTGCGACAGTCCGCCGAAGGCCGCCATGCTGATGTTGGTGACGTTCGGATCGATGCCCTGCGACTGCAGCACGGCGCCCATGGTCTCGCCGGCGACGCCGACCACCGCGCCCTGCGACATGCGTTCGCCGCCGTGACGCGCGATGGCGTGGCCGATCTCGTGGCCCATGACCGCGGCCAGGCCGGCTTCGTTCTCGCAGAACGGCAGGATGCCGGTGTACACCGCGACCTTGCCGCCGGGCAGGCACCAGGCGTTGACCGTGTCGGACTCGAAGACGGTGAACTCCCAGTCGAATTTCGAATCCTTGCTCTTCGCCACCTGCGCAAGGCGCTGGCCGATGCGCTGCACGAAGGCGATGGTCGCGGCGTCGTTGCAGGGCTTCTCCTTGCCTTTCGCGTCGGTGTACGCCTGGGCGCCCATCTGGTTCTCCTGCGCCGGGCTGGTCAGCAGCAGCTGTCGACGCCCGGTTCCATCGACCCGCGCGCAGGCGCAGACGAGAAAGGCGAAGACGGCGGCGGAGGCGAGGAGCGCTGATCGCATGGTGTTCCTTTTGGGCTGGGCAGCAGGTATGCGCGGGAAAGCCTGCGTGGCAACGCCTGAGCCGCACGCAATGCACAACCGTGTTCTTTCCCCGCCGCAGAGCGCGCTACGCTTCGGCCATGGCGCAGGTCCTGCACGAAAATACCGGTTTCGATCAGATCACCGTCAAGCACCCCGGTGGCTTCGAAGTCATCCTCTATAATCACCAGGGCGCCATCCACGCGTACCGCAATTCCTGCCCGCACGTCGGCGTCGGCCTCGATTGGGGGACGGGACGCTGCCTGAGCGGCCCCAACGAACTGCAGTGCGCGCTGCACGGTGCGGTGTTCGTCGCCGACACCGGGGAATGCATCGCGGGGCCGTGCTACGGTCAGAGCCTCACGCGGATCCCGGTGCGGGTCGAGGATGGGAAGGTGGTTTGTGGATGAGGGAATGTCGGACGTCGGACGTCGGACGTTCTAACATGGATCTTGACCCCTCCCCACTCGCGTTCGCGCGCGAACTGCCCAGCCCGATCCCGCCGCACCCCGTCGACCGCATCCTCACCCCGGAGCGTGCGCGGAAATATCGTCAGGTGCTGGCACGCCGCACCGCCCGACTCGCGGTGGTGGTCGAGGATTGCCATGATCCGCACAACGCGACGGCGATCATCCGCACCTGTGATGCGTTCGGTGTCCATCGCGTGTTCGTCACCACCGGCCGCAATGCGTTCAAGATCAACCGCCGCGTCAGCCAGGGCAGCCACCACTACGTCGATCTGCATGTGCACCCGGACATCGCGTCGGCGTACGCCGCGCTGCGCGCGCTCGGCTACGCGATCCATGTCTCGGATCTCGCCGCGTCGGCGACCGTGGGGCCAGATCGACTGCAGTCGCTGATGGCCCAGAAGCCGTTGGCCCTGGTGTTCGGCAACGAGAGCAAAGGCGTTTCGCCCGAGGCCAGCGCCGGAGCCGACGGCCATTTCCTGATCCCGATGGCGGGATTTCCCCAGAGCCTGAACCTGTCGGTGACGGTCGCGGTGTCGCTCTACGCCCTGCGCCAACGCGCGCTGGTCGAGGATCTTCCCGGGGACCTGCCGGCTCTCGAACAGATCGCGTGCTACGATTCCTGGGTGCGGGAGCACAAAGGCGAGGCCGCGGCGCGGCTGATGAAGCTGGAAAAGGGGAAGCATGGGGAGGAATTGGAGACGTATGGGTGACGGCGGGGCACCGTCCCTCATGGTGGCGATGGAGTGGGAGACACCGCGGGTCCATGGCTGATGGCTGATGGCTGATGGCCCGGCGCCCCGCCGTTCTTCCAACCGGTCATGCGGTCGCCTCCTGCGGTCATGGGCGCCGACGGGCAGCGTCGCATGCTCGGGTCATGAACCAACCTGGACGGATGACCATTCCTCAACCGGCGGTCACCTGGCATCTGCGGCTCCGCCTGCCGCCGCGGTGCGACGAAGCCATCGTTCTGGTGGCGCAGGATGGCGGCTCGACCATCGAACTGGTGCCGTCGGCGGCTGGGCCACGGCTGCGCTGCCGGATCGCGCTCGAGCCCCCACGGAATGTCATCGCACGACGGCGAGCCGACGGCAGACCGGTGATGGCGGCGATGGAAACCGGCGTGATGACTCTCGAGGCCCCGCTTGTCGCCGCGCGCGGAACCGTCGATGTGCTGGTGCGCATGCGGCCTGAGGTCATCGCGCTCCATTGCGACGGAGCGCTGATGGACGAGGAGTGGCCGTTCACCGACCGACGTGGGATCGGCGAACCGCGTATCGTGCGGTCGGATCTGGTCGAGCGTCTGACGGTGGCCGACGACGTGGCTGCGCCATCCGTGAGCGTGGCGGACACGGCGCGCTGGTTGCCCGACCAGCGTCCGATGGGCCCGTTTTGGCGACCGCCGGGAGAGAACGCCAGCGCCGGCGACACCATGCTGTGCGCGAACGGCGATGAGCTGCACCTGTTCTGGCTCGCGGATCGGCGTTGGCATGGCAGCAAGTGGGGAGTGGGCGCGCACCAGTTCGACCACGCGGTCACCACCGATCTGCTCACGTGGCGGCGACTGCCGTGCGCTGCCAGCATCGAGGAGCCGTGGATGACCGTTGGCACCGGTTCGTGCGTGCACGATGGCAAGCGCTTCCACCTGTTCTGGCACAACCACGGCGAACGCTTCGGCGCGCGCGAAGGCGTGTTCGTCTCCACCAGCTCGGATGGGGAACGCTTCGGCATCGAGCCCGGATGGAATCGCCAGGATGTCGTTCAGCCGGGCGTCTGGCGCGAGGATGGGCGCTGGCGGCTGCTCAGCGGCATGCGTCTGTACGAGTCGGGCGATCTGCGCGATTGGCGGCTCGCCGACGAGCGGTTCATCGACGCGACGGACGGCATCAGCGAGGAATGTCCCTGCGCCTTCGGCGATGGTTACCGCGATGGCTCACGCCAGTGGCTTCTCACCGGGCGCACCGGCTTCTGGACGTGGGCGCGCGGCGAACGACCGCAGCAGCGGCATCACGATGCGCCCTACGACGGCTTGATGGTTCCGATGGTGGCGGCCTGGCGCGGGCGTCTGATCCTCGCGGGGTGGCTGCACGACGACGCAGCGACCATCGGCCTGCCACAGGTGTGGGGCGGCACGCTGATGTTCCGCGAGCTTATGCCGCGCGCCGATGGCGGCTTCACCATGCGCTGGGTGCCCGAGCTCGTTCCCGATGGCGCGCCCTGGGTCGAGGCATTGGCCACGGTCACGATCGCCGAGGGCGCCCATGCCGACGTCGACCTGCCCGACGGCCCGGTCCATCTCCGCCTACGCGTCCAGACCACTGCCGATCTCAGCCTCGTCCTCGGTGGCGGGGCGGATGCGATCGGCGGCAGCGAGATCCGCATCGAGGCTTCTCGTCGGCGGCTGCTGGCCGCTCGCGCGACCAACGGAGTCTTTTCCGGACAGGCGGCGCAGCCCGCATTCGTCGGGCGGGATTTCGCGCTCGAGGGGATCGATGGGCTCGACCAGGTGCGGACCATCGACGTGATCGTTTGGCCCGACCGCGGTGGCGTGGTGATCGACACCCAGCTCGATATCGGGCGGACGATCGCCTGTCGCCACCTCGGTCCCTGGACAGGCGGCGCGCGGGTCGCCGTACGCGGTGGCTCGGCGCGGATCGCCGCCGAGGTGCGCGTCCTCACCCGCTAAGGTTCCATTTGGACATGTCTATGTGTCAGGAGGCCATAGAAATCATCGTGATGTCGATACCATCGAGGCATGGAACCGATCCTCGTCGGCATCGACCTCGGTGGCACCAAGATCCAGGTCGCGGCCGCCGATCGCCGTGGCCAGCCGCTGCGACGCTGGCG
>JACDEN010000258.1 GCA_013816415.1 Planctomycetota bacterium | reverse complement strand
CGGCATCGGGAATCGATCCGGTGGACGCGGTGCGCGCGCTCGGTGCGCGCGTCCATCACGTCCATGTGAAGGACATCGGCGATCCGACGGCTCTAGCGGGACATCGCGCGCTCGCCCGCGCGCTGGAGGTGATCGGCTTCGCTGGCCGGCTCAGCGCCGAGGTCGAGGTGCACGACGACCAGGAGCGTCTGCGGGCGGTCGCCGGCTCGCGCGCCTGGCTCGACGAGATGACCGCGGTCGGAGCCGCGTCGTGAGCCCGCGCATCGCGGTGATCGGCTGCGGCACGCACGCCACCAACAACATCCACCCATGCCTGGCCTACGCCGACTGCGTGCTCGACGCGGTGTGCGACCTCGACCGCGGCCTGGCCGAGCGCAATGCCCGCCTGCACGGGGGAGCGACCGTGCATACCGATTGGCGCGCCATGCTCGACGAGCGTCGTCCCGATGGCGTGATCATCGTCGGTCCCGCCTCGATCCATTACGAGATCGGCAGGCAGGTCCTCGCGCGCGGGATCCCGATCTACGTCGAGAAGCCGACGGCGCCGACTCTCGCTCAGGCGCGCGAGCTGGTGGCGATCGCGCGCAGCCACGGCACCTTCCTGATGACCGGGTACATGAAGCGCTTCGGCGCGCCCTACGCCCACGCCCGCGAGCTCATCCGCTCTCGGGCGTTCGCGCCGCGCATGGGGTGGCTCAAGTACGGCCACTGGGCGAGCAATGAACTTTCCGACATGCTGCTGGTGATGTCGGTGCATGCGATCGATCTCGCGATCGCGCTCTTCGGCCGCCCGCTCGGCGTCGACGCGCGCTCGGTCACCGGCCGCGGCCGCTGCTCCGTCGCCCTGACCTTCCGCTACGCGGACGACCGCCTGTTCCAGCTCACGCTCGATTCGGCTCAGCCGCGCATCCAGGAACGGCTCGAGCTCTCCGGAACCATGGGGGATGACAACGCGTTGCTGGTGGTCGACAACGTCCAGCACCTCGAGCTGCACCGCCAGGGAGACAACGGAATCGACCTGCTCGCGCCCTCGCTGGCCGATATCGCTCCACGGCTCACCCTCGGCGACATCCAGATCTGGCGGCCCGATTACGCCATCCCGAACATGGGTCAGACCCGGCACTTCTTCCAGGGCTTCGTTGGAGCGGTGCGGGAATTCGTCGACTCGGTGCGCGATCGCCGCGACCCGTGGCCCTCGCCGGAGGAAGGCCTATGGGCGATGGAGATCGTCGATGCGGTGGCGCGGACGCCGAACGGCAGCTTCGAACTGCCGGCTGCCGTGATGCGCGCGGCGGCGAGTTGACGCCACCCGCCTGCGGAAGGTGACGGTTCGATTCCGCGGACCGAGCGGTCAGCCCGCCTTGCGGGCGGCGAGCGGCGAGGACGACCGCCGCGTCCATTCGCGCTGCATGAACGCGAGGCCGTCAGCGGCGAGCTTCTCCTCATTCTCGAACATCGGGCGCCAGATCTTGGTCGCGGCCGCGAGCGCAGGCAGGGCTTGGCCGAACGCCTCGATGGTCAGCCAGCCGTCGTAGCCAATGCGCTGCAGGGCGTCGAAGGATTCGGCCCAGTTCACTTGGCCGCGTCCGGGCGTGGAGCGGTCGTTCTCCGAGATGTGCACGTGCGCGAGTTCCGAGGCGCACCCGGCGATCGCGGAGCTGATGCTCTTCTCCTCGATGTTCGCGTGGAAGGTGTCGTACATCAGCCGGCAGCGCGGATGCGCGACCTCGCGTACGAAGCGCGCGCCGTCAGCCGCTGAATTCAGCAGGTAGATTTCGAATCGGTTGAGCGGCTCGAGCGCCAGGGTGACGCCGCAGGTCTCGGCGTGGACGGCGACCTGCCTCATGCTCTCGACGCCGTGCGACCATTCCTGCGCGGTGGGACCGCGGCCGGTGAAGTGGCCGAGGGCGGCGTAATAGGGTCCGACCAGCAGCTTCATGCCGCCGGCCTGGCAGCAGTCGAGGACCGCCTTGTTCATCGCCACGCCCTTCTCGCGCACGGCGCGGTCGGGGCTGATGGGGTTGTCGTCGACGGTGCGCACCGTGACCGCCGTGCGCTGGAGGCCGATCGCATCGAGGCGCTTGCCCAGCTTGGCGTATTTGGCCGGATCCAGATCGAACACGGGGATCTCGACGCCGTCGAAGCCCATCTTCTTCAGCCGCTCGAGCACCGGGAAGAAGTCCTCCTTGGTGGCGTCGTCGGTCCAGAGCAGCAGGTTCATGCCGTATTTCATGTGGGGAGCCGATTCGTGGTTGGTGGTTGGTGGTTGGTGGTTCGAGGAAGGGGGCCGCGGCGTTCACGCCATGCCATCGTTGAAGAAGATCTTCAATCCGTCCTTGCCGGGAGCGACGATGTCCAGTCGGCCGCTGCCGCGCAGATCGGCGACCGCGAAGTGGATGCCGCAGCCTGCTCCGCCCGACGAGCCGCCGGAGAAGGGCCCATGCGCGATCACCTGCTTCGAGAACGATTCGCCGTTCCACTTGAAGTAGTAGATGCCGACATCGTCGTGCGCGCCGGCGTCGTTGTCGTTGTGCGCGCGGAAGCGCTTGCCGGTCACCAGCTCAGGCTTCCCATCGCCGTCGATGTCGACCCACTGCATGTCGTGGTACTGGGAATTGTAGGGATCGATCGCGTGCTTGATCCAGCTGCGCCTGCCGCCATCCATGCGCTGCTCCCACCAGTCGAGGCCGTAGCCGTGCGCCTGGCCGACGATCAGGTCGTTGAGGCCGTCGCCGTTGACGTCGGCGACGATGATCGGCACCGATGCGCTCCCGAGGTCGAATTCCTTGTGATGGATCCAGGTCCCGGTGAGGGGGTCCTTGGGCGCCTCGATCCAGCCGTCTGTGACGATGAAATCGCCGCGGCCGTCGCCGTTGATGTCGCCGAAGCCGAGGCCATGGCCGTGCCCGCCGCTGGTCGTGACCGCGTGCTTCGAGAATTTCCCGGTGCCGCGCCCGGCCGCATCCTTGATCAGCTTGTAGAAGCACAGCGGATGGCCGGGCGTGTTGGGGACGATCTCGATCTCGCCGTCGCCGTCGACGTCCCAGGCGCGCGTGGTCTCGACATTGCCCACCTCGGCGAGCACGTGCTCCTTCCATTCGTGGTTCGGATCGCCGGGATTCTGCCGCCAGCGCAGGTTGCCGCCCCACCAGCCGCCGGTGATGTAGTCCATGCGGCCGTCGCCGTCGATGTCCAGATGGATGGTCGAGAAGTCGTCGAAGTACTCTCCATGGCGCTTGATCTCGCCGATGTAGTGGCGCTTCACGAAGTCAGGACCTTCGTACCAGTACGCCCCTGAGACGATGTCGAGCACGCCGTCTCCGTTGACGTCGAAGACGCCGGCGGACTCGAAGCTCTCGGAGGCGATCAGCTTGCGGGTGAATTTCAGCGGCATGGTCGTCTCAGCGCGCCGTCGCGGTCTTGGCCTTCAGCGCCTTGCCCTCGCCGATCAGCTCGATGTAGCGCTTGGCGATGGTCAGGTCGAAGCGCGCCTCTTCGGCGGTGCACAGCGGGGTGGTCTCGCCGCGGATGGCCTTGACGAAGTTCTCGGCCTGGTCGCGCATCGCATGGCGCAGCGGCAAGGTCGGCGAGGTGGTGCTGGGCGCAGCCCCTTTGCCGGGGTCCTTGAACACCGTCACCGTGCCCGGGCGGTCGATCGCCATCGGCGCGGGCAGATCGATGCGGATCCAGCCCTTCTCGAATCCGACGAAGGCATGCTCCTGCCAGTCGATGGTGGTGCGATGGGTCGCCATCTCGAGGGCGCCGGCGACGCCGCTGGCGGACTGCACCGCCATCAGCACGCCCGACGGATCGGCGTAGCGCACCTCGTAGTCCTCGCCGTAGAGGTGGCGCAGCAGATTGACCTGGTGGATGTAATAATTGACGAACGACTCGTGGTCGTTCGCGGTCTGCTCATCCATGCAGGCCGGCTTGGGATCCTGATCCGACTTCGGGTACGGATCATCGGTGTGGATGCACTGCGAGAATCCGCCGGCCATCCAGTCGCCCGGCGGCATCGCCACGCGGACGTATTTCATCGCGCCCATCTCGCCGGTCGCCTTCCACTCGTTGATCAGCGCCTTGGCATGGACGGTGGCGGGATCGCTGCGCTTGTGGTAAGCGATGTAGACCGGCGTCTTGGCCTTCTTGGCGGCCGAGATGATGGTGTCGGCGGCCTCGAGCGAGCGGCCGATCGGCTTCTCGGTGATGACCGGGACCTTCGCCGAGAAGAGCTGCGGGATCAGCTGGCCATGGATGCCGAAGGGCTGGATGGCGACGATGCCGTCGACCTTCTCCTTGGCGAGCAGTTCGCGATGGTCAGCGTACGCGCGCGGAATGGCGTAACGTGCCTGGACCTGGGCGCGCATCTGGTCGCGCAACTCGGCGATCGCGACCACCTCGCATTCGGCGGCCATGACGTAGTTGCGCAGATGGGCCATCTGGCCCATGCCGCCGACACCGACGAATCCAAGGCGAATCTTGCTCATGTCCCGGTCCTTCTCGGCGGTATGCCGTTGGTGATTACCGGCATTATGCACGAGAGTCCGTCGATGACATGCCTGCGCTTGCTATCTTTTTGGCCTTTCGTGCGCAGTTGCACCCATAGGATGGCGCCACCACCGCCCGGGCCGCCCCCGGGCCAATCAGGGACAGCCATGACGCCGACTGTGATCCTCACCCCCAATGTACGCACCATGCGCTTCGCCGCGCGCGAACTCGCGCGTCATCTGCGTATCGCCACTGGCGGGCGCGTCCGCATCGGCGCGCGGATGCGAGCCGGCGAACGCTCCTTCCGGCTCGGTCTCGCGAGCGACCTCGGCGTCGCCACGCCAGCTGATCTCGGAGACAACGACTGGTTCGCGATCGTGCCCGACGCCGAGGGATGCCGCATCGCCGGAGCGAATCCGCGCAGCGTGCTCTTCGGGGTGTACCGCTACCTGCGCGAGCTCGGTTTCCGGTGGATCCGTCCCGGCAGGCGCGGGGAGGTCAATCCGTCGAAACGGGTGCGCAATCCATTCCTGATCCGGCGCCGTATCGTCGAGCGCGCGTCG
>JACDEN010000257.1 GCA_013816415.1 Planctomycetota bacterium | reverse complement strand
GATGTGCGCCATGGACGACCTCATCGCGATCGACGGCCTGGGAAAATCCTACGGAGAATTCACCGCGGTCGACGGACTGCGGCTGCACGTGCGCGCGGGCGAGCTCTTCGCGCTGCTGGGCCCCAACGGCGCGGGGAAAACCACCGTCATCCGCATGCTGATGGGCGTGCTCAAGCCGTCGGCCGGCACCGCGACCATCGCCGGGCACGACTGCTTCGCCGACCGGATCGAGGTCATGCGCGCCGTGGGGTACGTACCCGATGAACCGGTGTTCCACGACTACCTGACCGGGCGCGAGCTCATCGCCTTCGTGTCGTCGATGCACGGCATCACCCAGGCCGACGCGGGAGCGCGCAGCGCCGAGCTGGTGGCGCGGCTGGAGCTGCGCGACGCGCTCGACGAGTACGCGGTCAACTACTCGAAGGGCATGAAGAAGAAGCTGGCGCTGGTGCTCGCGCTCCTGCACCAGCCGCGCCTGCTCATCCTCGACGAGCCGACCAACGGCCTCGATCCCTATGCCACCCGCGAGCTGCATCAGCTGATGCGCGAGCGCACCGCCGCCGGCACCACGGTGTTCTTCAGCACCCACCTGCTCGATCAGGTCGAGAAGCTCTGTGATCGCGTGGCCATCCTCGCGCGCGGCAGGCTGGTCGCCGAAGGATCGCTCGACGAGCTGCGCTCCCGGGTGGCCGCCGACAGCACTCTCGAGCAGATCTTCTTCGCCGTCACGGGGCAGCCGGCTGGCGACCAGGGCGCGGCGGCTCCCAACGCCGCGGGCGACGGAGCGCCGAGGTGAACGAGCATCCGACCCCAGGGATGCTGCGGGCGCTCGCGCTGATGGTCGGGCTGTCCGCGCGCGCCTGGGTCAACCGCATCGCCGCTGGATTCGCGGCCAAGCGCGCCGCGCGCACGAAGCCGTCAGGAACTCCCGCGACGGTCCGTCGTCCCACTCCTGGCAAGCGCCGATTCCGCATCGCCATCGCCGTCCTCATGCTGCCGCTGTTCCTGTGGCAGGGCGTGGTGGTGGCAGGGATGTTCATCACCCGCATGGCCGATCGCCTGGATCCGGTCCCGCACCTCAACCGCGACTTCCTGGCGACCTATGGCGAGAAGATGCAGGAACTCTCCGCGATGCGCGCGGAGGCTGAATCGCACGCGAATCCGGAATGGACGCGATGGTATGGGCAATGTCACGAGCGGGTGAGCGAATGGACGATCGCGTCGCTGCGCACCGAGCGCGCCGTACGCGATCTGCCGGAACCAGAGCGCGAGGCGTGGGTTGCCGAGCTGGCGGCGCGACTCGAGCATGAGGGCGTGTCGGCGGCACGACCCGTCGCACGCCTGATCCTGCTTCCTGGTCCGGAATTGTGGCCCGCGAAGACCGACCAGAGCGATCTGGTGCGCGCCATGGCGCTCTTCTACCTGCTGCTCGCCGTCATGCTGCTCTGCATCTCGCTGGGTTCGGCGATCCAGGATCTCGGACAGGTCGAGGGGCACACGCTGTGGCTCGCGAGCCTGCCGACGCCGGCCACCACTCTGTTCCTGGCGAAGATCCTCGAATACACCCTGGTGAACGCCTTTCTCTGGCTGACCGCGCTGCCGCTCACCGCGGTGATGCTCGGCTGCGCCGGATGGGGATGGTGGTCGATTCCGGTCGCTATCGCAGCGACGTGCGCATTCGGCGCCACCCTGAGCTCGCTTCGACTCGGCATCGAGACGCTGCTGCGCATGCGTTTTCCACCCGGGTCGCTGAAGAACCTCCAGGCGCTGTTCACCCTCGGCAGCCTGGGGATGATGCTGGTGATCTATGGCGTGATGTTCGCGCCGCGCTTCACCGGATATTTCTGCGCATACGCGCGTCGATTCCCCGCGGAATGGAATCCGCTCAGCCTGACCGCCGAGCTGGCGCGCAACGGCTCCGGATTCGCGTCGACGGTCATCATCGCCGCGACCGCGGCGGCGGCTATCGCCGCGGCGGTGACGGGATGCGCGTGGGCGGTTCGCGGTGGCTTCCTCATCCAGGCCAACGCCTTCGTGGGCAAGCGTGCCGCAGCGCCGTCTGCACCCGCCGGCCGGGCCCTGAGCATCCTCGGCAAGGATCTGCTGCTCTTGCGCCGCGATCGCAACTTCCTGGTGCAGACCCTGGCCCTGCCGGCCTTCATGGTCGGGCTGCAGCTGGTGGTGAACCAGGATATGGCCTCGGGCATCGCCCACGATTTCCGCCATGGCGCGACCCTGGCCTACGGCGTCGCCGCCTACCTGCTGGTGAATACCGCGATGGGCGTGCTGAACCTGGAAGGCGGCGCCCTGTGGCTGCTGTACACCGCGCCGCAGCCCCTCGAGCGCCTGCTGATGCGCAAGACCTGCCTGTGGGCCGGCATCGCAGCCGGCTACGCCGCGGTGACGATGGCGATCCTCGCCTGGTTCGTGACCGATCTGCCGGCGACGGCGATCGAGGACATCCTGCTGGTGCTCGCGGGGGCGGTTGTGTACGCGTTCATCGGCGCGGGCATCGGCATCCTCGCCAGCGATCCGCTGGAGCAGAATCCCAAACGGCGGATCAACGTCGCGGCGGTCTACCTGTTCATGATGCTCTCGGCGATGTACGCGCATGCGATCTACCAGCCGTCAGGATTCGCGAAGCTCGCGCAGCTCGCGCTGTCGGCGCTGCTCGCGTTCGCGTTGTGGCAGAAGGTCCGCGACCGCATCCCGTACCTGCTCGATCCCACGGCCGCCCCGCCGCCGACCATCAGTGTCAGCGACGGGATGATCGCGACTCTCGCCTTCTTCGTGCTCCAGGGGGTGCTGACGCTCCTGCTCCTGCAGGCGCAGCTTCCGATCGGTCCGGCTGTCACCATCGCCTACGGCGCCGCGGGACTGTCGGTCGCGTCCTTCTGCATGTACCTGTTCTGGCGCCTGAAGATTCCCGATCTGGGCCGCATGGTCGGCCTGCGCGCTCGCGCCGGGATGCGTGCGCCGTATGCGCGCGCCATCGGAATCGGCGTGGTCGGTGGGGCGCTCACCGGTGGATGCGCCGCCCTCTACCTTGGCCTCATCGACCGGGTGCCTGCCCTGCATGCACTGAGAGCCGAGGTCGTCGAGCTGACCGGCAGCGGCGATGGCCGCTGGTGGTTCGCCGGCCTGGCCGTGGTCGCGGCGCCGCTGTGCGAGGAGTTCATCTTCCGCGGACTGCTGTTCTCCGGTCTGCGTCGGACCGTGCCGCTGGCGTGGGCGGTGTTCGGCAGCGCGGCGATCTTCGCCCTCGTCCATCCACCCATGAGCGTGATCCCAGTGTTCTGCCTGGGCGTGGCGACCGCGCTGGCATATCACGTCAGCGGTCTGCTGGTGGCATCGATCCTGGTCCACGCCATCTACAATGCGATCGTGCTCGCACTGCAGCTGCACTAGTCCGGCCTGCGCTCATCGGTCCTTTGCCAGCATCGGGACCCGCCTATGCTCCCGCTCGCATGGAGCACGCGGGTAAGTTCTACCTCGGCCACCTGTGGAAGGTGCCGGTCTACGTCGGCTGGGAAGCCGCGATCCTGCTGTTCTTCCTGTACAGGACCTCGGCCAAGCTGCCTGCCGACCAGATGCTGGTCGTCATCACCGCAGCGCTGCTGACCATCTTCCTGCACGAGATGGGCCATGCCCTGGTGGCGAGGACGGTCGGCATGGGCGGGATCTCCATCACCATCAGCGCGATGGGCGGCTACTGCGCCTACCAGCCCGAACCACCTCCCGGCAGGAAGATCCTGATCACCATGTCGGGGCCCCTGACGAATTTCGCGCTCGCCGGGCTGAGCTGGCTGTGCCTTTATTACCACATCTTCGCGGTCGATCTGGTCGATGTCTTCGTGCGCGCGATGCTCTACTGGAATCTGCTGCTCGGCATCTTCAACAGCATCCCGCTGTATCCGCTCGACGGCGGCCAGATCTTCCACGCCTGCGCCGAAGCCGTCACCCATTCGCGGCCGAAGGCCAACCGCGCCGCGCTGATCATGTCGGTGATCGCGGCGTTCGGCGTCGTCGGGTGGAACGCCGCGCAGAACCACGGCCAGCCCGACATGATGGTGGTCGGATTCATGCTGTTCCTCCTCTTCACCGCCTTCCAGTTCCTGCGCTGACATGGCCCGCGTCCTCTCCGGCATCCAGCCCTCGGGCAAGCTGCACCTCGGCAATTACGCCGGCGCGATCCGGCAGTTCCTCGACCTGCAGGCGACCAACGAGATGTTCGTGTTCGTGGCGTCGTACCACGCGTTGACCAGCGTGCGCGATCCCGCGGCGATGCGCGAGAACATCCGCCAGGTGGTGATCGACTACCTCGCGTACGGCCTCGACCCCGAGCGCACCAGCATCTACCTGCAGCAGGATGTGCCGGAAGTGACCGAGCTGTGCTGGCTGCTGTCGTGCGTGTGCCCGGTGTCGATGATGGACAAGGCGGTGAGCTACAAGGACAAGACCGCCAAGGGCCTCGCCGCCAATGTCGGGCTGTACGTCTATCCGATCCTGCAGGCGGCCGACATCCTGGCGGTGGACGCCGAGATCGTTCCGGTGGGGAAGGACCAGGTCCAGCACCTCGAGATCACCCGCGACCTCGCCGGCCGCTTCAACCACGAGTTCGCGAGCGAGGTGTTCACGCTGCCGAACTACCGCCTCGCTCCCGACGCCGATGTGCTGCCCGGAGTCGACGGCGAGAAGATGTCCAAGAGCTACGGCAACACCATCGATCCGTTCGAGGACGAGAAGCCGCTGCGCAAACGCGTGATGGGGATCACCACCGACTCGACGCCCGTCGAGGCGGCAAAGGATCCCGAGACCTGCACCGTCTACCGCATGTTCCGGGCCATCGCCGGAAAATCGGATGCGCGCACGCTCGCGCTCGCGGAACGCTATCGCGCCGGCGGCATGGGCTACGGCCACGCGAAGCAGGCGCTCTTCGAACTGCTGCTCGACCACTTCGGCCCGGCGCGGGCGCGACGCGCCGGACTGCTGAAGGATCCGGGGTACGTCGACGGCGTGCTCGCGCGTGGAGCGGCCGCCGCGCGGGCCAAGGC
>JACDEN010000256.1 GCA_013816415.1 Planctomycetota bacterium | reverse complement strand
CTCGTGCGCGGCCAGCGCCTGGTCGACCGCGCGCGAGCGCTCCTGTCCGCGCGCGAGCGCTGCGAGCGCGTCCTCGACATCCGCGAAGGCGGTCAGCACCGCCTGTCGGTAGGTGATCTCGGCCTGATGCGCGCGCGCGTCCGCGGCGGCGACCTGCGCCCGGATGCGGCCTTGCTGCAGCAGCGGCCAGCGGATGGCTGGTCCGATCGACCAGAACTGGCTGCCGACCTTCAGCAGATCGTCGGCCTGCGCGCTCTCGAGGCCGAAGGATCCGGTGAGCGAGAATCGCGGATAGAGGTCGCGCTCGGCAACCCCGATGCGCGCGACCGCTGCGGCGTAGGCGCGTTCCGCGCGCCTGAGGTCCTGCCGGCGCGACACCAGATCGGAGGGCAGGCCGGCGGCGAACATGACCCGTGGCTCTGGCAGCCGCGTCACCTGCGCCAGTCCGGCGAACGGATCCGCCCCATCACCCGATGAGATCGCGGCGAGCACCTCGCTCGCCGGTCGTGCGGTGAGCACCGACAGCCGGGTCAGCGCATTGATGCGGCGAGCCTCGGGTTCGGGCAGTCTCGCGATGGCGGTGGCGATCAGCGCCTCCTCCTGCGCGCGGTCCGATTCCGGAGCGATGCCGACCCGCACGCGAGCGCGTATCAGATCGCCCGCCTGGCGCAGATCCGCGAGGTCCGCACGCAGCACCGCGAGCAGCTCCTGGGTTCCGACCAGATCGAGATAGGCGCGCGTCGTCTCGGCGACGATCAAGGTGCGGATGTCCTGGCGCGCGGCTTCGAGCACCTGGAGATCCGCATCCGCGGCTTCGACTTCGCGACGGACTCCGCCGAAGACGTCGAGCTCCCAGGTGGCGTCGAATCCGACCTCAAAATGATTGGTGATCCGCGCCGGCGGTCCGAACACGTTCTCGCTGTGACGCCGCCGCTCCGCTGAGCCCTGGGCGTCGACCTCGGGAAGCTGTGCCCACCGCACCACCCGGCGGCCGGCGCGCGCCTCGTCGAGGCGGGCCATGGCCAGGCGCAGATCGAGATTCCCGGCGATCGCCATTGCCACCACCCGGTCGAGCTGGCGGTCGCCGAAGGATGTCCACCAGTGTGCCAACGACGCGCTCTCCCCGGCACCATCGAGCGCTCCGGCGTAATGCGCCGGTGCCTCGATGCGCGGCTGCTGATAGGCTCGACCAGGACCGCACGCCGCCAGGGCCAGCAGGGCGGCGGCGACCGCGATGGAATCGAGTGTGCGCATACTCACTTTCATGGGGGTCAGGTCCCGGCCACGGCCATGGCATCGGGCTGGTAGCAGCGGTCGATGGCGGCCTGGCTGAGTCCAAGGCCGCGCAGCGAGAAGCGGACCATGCGGGGAATCAGCTGGCGATCAGATACCTGGTAGTCGATCGCGGGAACCTCGGGAAGGCGGTACATCATCGCCGACATCGCGACGTGGAGCGCGGACCACGAGCGCACGCGCGCCTCGGCCAACGACCCGGGCGCGGAATCGCAGTCGCCGCCCTTCGCCGCTGCGATCAGGCAGCGCGCGAGGGCATCGACCACAGAGGTGCTCATCAGACTCAGGAATTTCCGCGCGAATGCCCCATCGGCCAACAAGCTTTGCAGCATCAGGCGGTTATTCTGCACCTTCAGGTGGGATCCGGTATCGTCCGGACGTGGGCCGCCGGCGAGATTCTTGACCACGTGGTGGACGAGGATCGCCAACGTCGCGGTGTTCGGCGGCAGCTGCAACCACTGTTCACGGTCCTTCGCGCAATGTGCGCAGACCCGCGTCAGCATCTCGCTGTAGAGCCGCTCCTTGGTCGGGAAATACTTGAAGAGCAGCGCTTCCGAGACTCCGGCAGCCTCGGCCAGGTGCTTGGTGGTGGTGGCGTGGAAGCCACTTTCCGCGAAAACGCGCTGGACCGCGTCGAGGATCTGATCCTTCCGATCTTCACTGGTCCGCCGTGGCATTGGCGCGGATGGTAGAGTGACCACTCACTTGTCAACCGTGCCCCAGCGACTCGCCGGTCGAGGAAAGGCCGGAAGCGTCCAAGGTCCGTGCTCGAGGTGGAGGTGGCACCCCACCGCCCGGTCATGCGAGGTCACCCATTGCCGGTGGGCATCTGCTGGATCTCGATGTAGCAGATCTTCGTGTTGTACGAGCCGCTCCCGTTGGTCAGCGTCAGGCGCCCATCTGCGACCTGTACCGTGACCGTCCCTTCGCGGATGGGCGCCGCTGAAGTGGCGCGCCCAGTGACCGTCATCGCGCCTTCCACTTGGAGAGCGAAGTTCCCATCGAAGTAGCTGGGGTCGCCGCACGCGACGTGGACGGAATAGGTGCCATTCGGAACGGCGATCTCCCACCGTGCATTCGGATTCGTCGACGCCTGCATCAGCACGATGGTATCGATGCGTTGGTCAGCCACCGCGTTGCGCTCACGCGACTCGCAGGCGGCATTCCAGCCGTAGTTCAAGCCGTTGCGGGCGCCATAGGGGGCGCCTGCGTCGATCGCATACCCAGCGACCGGTGCCGACGAACCAGGCTGAAAATTGATCCTGGTCGAGAAGGATCCTGGGGGTGGAGTGCTCGCCGTGTATTCCAGGTAGTCGAGATTGAAGTTTCCGCCATCGATGACGAGGCGCAGGGTCTGGCGACCCGCAGGCAACTGGATGGCGCCGAAGGTGCGCGTCTGCCAGACCTGCCACCCGCCGGTGCTCGGTACCGCCCATGGTCCACCGATCACGGTCCCGTTGGCGTTTTCGAGATGGAAGCGCCCGCTGGTGAATGGAGACGAATATCTGCCGAGGACCGAATAGGATCCGGCATTCGCCGTTTCGATGGTGTAGCTCAACCACTCCCCGGCATTGGTCGCCGCCAGATAGACGCTGCCAGCCGCGCTCGATGTCGAGAGGTCGACGCCCTCGTTCGGACGGTATTGTCCGCCGGTGTTGGCCGCCTCGTTGTCATGATAGGCCACCCCTTCGCCGCCGGTGTCGAAGTCACGGGAGTAGACGCGCCCAGGCGCCGGACGAGGCGTTCCGCCATATGGTTGGCTTGTCTGCTCGGTGATACGGGTGGCGAAGATGTCAGCGACGCCGTTGGTGTCACCATCGACCAGATCGTCGGCGGATGATGCGTAGACCACGGTGAAGCCATCGCCGGAAATGCGCGGATCGGAGCTGGCTCCATTGGCGTCGCCGTTCCCGAGGCTCACGCGCACGACGCGGCCGGTGACCAAGTCCATACGGAAGACGTCGGCGACGCTGTTGGTATCGGCTGGTACGAGATTCGAGGCGTCGCTGGCGAAGGCCAGGTAGCGGCCGTCGGCGCTGAGCGACGGCTGCCGGCTGCCGCCGTTCGCCGTGGAGCCCCCGGTGCCGCGGATGGGCCGGCGCGAGGTATTGGAGACCCGGTCATAGACGATGATGTCCTGGGGCAGCGTGCCCGTCGTCACCGCCAGGTGCCGTCCGTCCGAGGTCATCGATAGCGATTGGTAGTCGATGCTCAGTGCGGGGAGGACCGGAGTAGCGACCACTCCGGTGGATCGATCGAGGATCCGCAATCGGCTTCCAGTGCCGTCCGGCCGTTGGTCCGTATAGGCGACATAGCGTCCATCATCGCTGATGGCGACCCCGCGATCGGTCTGGTCGTTCGGTGCATAGGCCACGCGCGCTCCGGTGGTCTGGTCGAAAATGAAGAGCGACGTGTTGTCGCCGTAGGCGACATAGCGGCCATTCCGGCTGATCCCGTTGGCGTTCGTACTTCCCCCACCGGACATGGAGACCGATGTGCGGGTCGTCCGGTCGTATACCTTGGCCGAGAGGCCACCCGCGGAGTATTGGTAAAGCACATACCGTCCGTCATCGCTGATCCGCGGACTGGTGATGTAGACATTGGTATCCGAATCGGCTGCGACGGATGTGAGCACCTGGGCGCTGCGATCGCGGACGAAAACATCGGGATTCTGGAAATCGCCTTCGGTCGGGTCGAGGCTGTTCGCCGCGGACGTGAACGCCACCAGCCGACCGTCTCGACTGGTCCAGGGCTGGCTGCTGTCGAAATTCCCTTGTCCGCCGAGCGAATTGACGCCCACACGCTCAGTCGAGAGCGTCACTGGTGGGCTCACCGGAGCTGGATTCGCCGACACCGTGATGCGCGCGGTCCGCTGCACCGAGAAGATGCCGTCGTACGCCGTGATCGTCACGGTGGTGGTACCGATCGGAAATGGGCCGAGCGGCGACATGCGGATGACCAGCGGATCGCCGTCGGGATCCGTCGTTCCCGCGGCCACTTCCCCTGGACGCACCCGTCCGATCGCAGGGCTGTCGCGGTCGGCGACGATGGAAAGGTCGTGCGTGGTCACCACGGGAGCGCGGTCTCCGGTGCGATCGACCAGCAGCAGGTTCGTTGGACTGAAGTTGGCGATGGCGATATGCATGCCGTCGCCGCTCATCGCTGGCTGCGTCGGCGACCCGCTGATCGGCAGGGTGGTGATGATATCGGCCAAGCGGTCGTAGACGCGGAATGGTTCTGATCCCGAGTTGACCATGCGGTCGGAACCGTAGGTCACGAAGCGGCCATCGGCACTGATGGAGCATTCCTGGACGCCGAAATTGTCGCGGAACCCACCGTGGTAGCCTTCGTCCTTCCCCGCCAGGTAGACGCGGCCGGTGGCGAGCTCACGCTCGTAGACCTTGTCGCTCGAACCGGCATCGGGCATGAAGGCCTCGGAGGATACGAAGGCCAGGTACCGACCATCCTGGCTCAATGCGGGCGCGAAACCCGACCGAGGCCTTCCCGAAGGGTCGGCGCTGCCGACGCGCGCCGTCCCGGTGGACCGGTCGCGCACGATCACCCCAGGCGACCCCGCCAGGATGTTGGTGGCCATGGACGCGTACGCGATGAGCGCACCATTGCCCGAGAGCGACGGCCACATGCAGTCACCATCGGGATTCCCGCCGGTGCTCGTGACGCTCTCCCGCGTCGTCGTCCCAGTGGCGCGGTCGCGGACATACACATCTTTCAGGTTGTTCGTATCTCCCGGCACGAGAGCGTTCACGGTATCGAATGCGACGTAGC
>JACDEN010000255.1 GCA_013816415.1 Planctomycetota bacterium | reverse complement strand
ACCGTGTGCCGGCGCCCTGGGCCTGCCGCTACCTGATGCTTGCGGGGCCCTGGGCCGAACGCATCGCCGCTCGGCTGGAGGACGGCCTGCTGGTGGAGCCCCGTCCGCCCGCCGCCATAACCGCCCGATTTCTTGCGGCGATCGACGGCGTGCTGATGTCTCACGCTGAGTGGGACTGGCAGCTCGCTGGCATGCTGGCCGACCTGGCGCTATGGATCAGCAGCCAGGACTTTGCAGACGGCGACCTGTTGCTGGCAGTCGGTCGGCTGGTGGACGCCAATCCCGACGAGCCCTGGCCGCTGGCGACGGTGGCGAAGCGCCTCGGTTTGGGTGTGGACGCTTTCGACCACCGTTTTCGCCAGCGCAGTGGCTGCGCCACGGCGCGCTGGATCCGCGCTCGGCGCATCGCTCACGCCCAGCGCCTGATGGCAGCCGGGGCCAGCGACCGCGCCGCAGCCGAAGCTATCGGCATGGATCCGCCCGCTTTTAGTCGGGCCTTCTTGGCGGTGACGGGTCAGCGGCCAAGCGCGTGGCGCCAACGGCTTACGGCGTGGTAATTTAGAGCCCATCTTCTCTCTGAAATCTGCCGGTAATAATCAAGCTGCCAGTGGCCGCGAAGCGGAAGCCAGCTGCCACTGCCATCAACGTCCACGCAACGTGGGTCAAGTGGGTTTCAAGGTGCGGCGCACCGATTATGCATGAGACCCGCGATCAGCATGGCGCCGAGAGAACCGCAGCCGACCAGCAGGGCAGGAAAACGTGCGACCTTCGTGCGGCTGGAGGATTGCCTGACTGCCGCAGTCTAGGTTCAGGGGTCGGCTTGCGCCGCCCCAAGGGCCAACAACGGTCCGCCGGGCGATGATGCCACAACTCGACCTGCCTGGGCGATGCCTGTCCATGGGGACGCATCGTGGCGTCACTCCAGCTACTCCAGCTACTCCAGCTACAAGGGTTATTCGCCGTCCTGATCCAAACCGTACGGTTCGGCGGGGATGCCTCCGGTGATGAACTCCAATTCGCCGATGATCCGTCCCTGCTGGTCGCGCTGCTCGACGTAGCAGCGGACGCGACGGTCCTGGTAATCCAGCGCCATGCGCGCCGCTGCTTCCTCGTCGAGCGCATCGTCGTGCGACGCCAGCGAGCCGTCGGTCACGCGGATGTATTCGCGGGCGCCGTACTGGCTCGCATTGCGCGCGTCCACGTGGTCGATCTCCAACTCGATCATCTCGCCGTCGACCACATCCTTGACCACTCCTTCAAGGATGTCCGGCATGGTCCACCTCCGATCTTGCCCGCAGTATACGGCGCATGGTCGAAACCGCATCTGCAGTCGGTCGACCCATCCACCGAGAGTTCGACCAGGCTTTGATGCGATCGTTTCAAGCCGTCCAGGCCGGTGTCCGCGCCGTCACCTGATGGCGCGCCTACCGTTGGACTGGTGCGGTCTGATCGTATGAGATGGTCGCCCGGACTACCAGGAGCCTCCATGCCGACTGTTCTCCGCCTGCCGCGTGTGTTCATCCTCGCCGCCGTGCTGGCGAGCCCGCTGGCAGCCGCCGACAAACCGATCGATCTGATGAAGAACGGCGATTTCACCGGCGGTGCGGCCCCGTGGGACGGCCTCGGAACCGATGCCGACCACGATGCGAGCATCGCCACCGTGGACGGGCATCCGGTGCTGCGATTGAAGCGCATCACCAAGGGGGCGAATGTCACGGTGACGCAATACAATCTCGGCTTCAAGCCGCAGACGTGGTACCGCCTGTCTGCGACCGGTTGGGGCACCGGTCCCGGCGCCCTCTCGCTGCGTCTGCAGTCCAAGAAGGACCCGGAATTCGACAAGGTCGTCCGCAGCTGGGCGACCTCCTCCTGCCCGATGCCGAACTCGGCAACGGAGCCGATGAGCGAATCGCTGGTGATCGATTCGGGATTGGTGCCCGAGAGCGCCTACCTCAATCTCCGCCTCGATGGAGAGGAACCGGGCGAATACGCCTTCCGATCGCTCTCGCTGATCGAGCTCGGTAGTTCGAAGCCCGATCCCAAGCATCTGGTCCTCGCTCACCTCGGCGACAGCATCACCATCACCAGCTACCTGCCGTTCAGCAAGCGCGTCGATGCATTGCTCGCGCCGATGCTGGCCAAGGCGTTTCCCAAGCGCGATATCCGGCAGATGAATCTCGCCACCGATGGCGAATCGATCGCGGAACTGTTCGACACCAAGCGCTATGAGAAGGTGATCAAGTCCAACTACCAGAAGATCGACATCGCGGTCATCCGCTATGGAGCCAATGATTCCCGCGCCTTCCCGCCAGCGGAGTTCAAGAAGAAGGTCGTGCTCCTCTGCGAGGCCCTCGAGAAGGATTATCCCGGCATCCGGATCGTGCTCGGCACGGGACCATGGGTGAAGGATTCGGCCGACATCAACAAGCAGTACGGAGGCCACTGGCAGGTTCTGCGCGATGTCGCCGCCGAGCGGAAATACCCGCTCGCCGAGATCACCAAGCGCTTCGAGCAGGAAGCGTCATCGGCGACCGGCCGCTCGCCCAGCGACATGCATCCCAGCCCACTCGGCGTCACGCTCGTCGCCGACGCCGAATTCGCGGTGCTCAAGCCGCTGCTCGAGGCGATGCCCGAGAAGTGACGCCAAGCGGCGGCGGATTGAATCTCGCCGCAAGCCGCCAGAATTCCGCCATGACCACCAACAAGGTCTCGATCCGCATCCACCTGGCGGCAGATCCGACCCAGCAGGCCTGGCTGACCATGCATGTCCAGCGGCGCGACGATCAGCAGGTGCGGCTGAAGGCCGAGGTCGCCGAGGCGCTGGCCGCCGACCCGGTCAGCTTCCTGCATCCGGTGCCGGCGAACCAGGCGCACATCATCAAGACCGAGATCATGGGCGGCATCGTCACCGCGAAGAAGCACGCCGGCGTGGGCTGCACGGTCGAGCTGGTCAGCGTCGGCGGAGCCAGCGGCGAGGTCCGCAGCGTCAGCGGCGTGCCATCGATCGCCTTCGCGGTGGCGTCCACGCTCGCGGTGCTGCAGGGTCTCGAAAAGGAGGATCTGCGCGTCGCACCGCACGGCGGATACGGCTGGAAGCTTGACGAGGTCGCCGTCGAGAGCGTCGATTAGCGCGTCGACCGGCGCATCGGACGGGCCCGGCGCTCACTGCTCCTGCGATACCGTTTTTTCAGCCTCGGCCGCCGCCCGCGCCGCTTCGACCGCCTCGTCATGGACGCGATCGATCGCCGCCTGCTGAGTGCGCTCGCGCGCGCGGTCGGTCAGCCAGTAGCGCCACGACGCGGGCGAATCGGTGGGCGCATAGGCGGGATAATGGCTCTGTCCCCGGAACGGAGACGGCGCGAGTCCGGTGCGTCGGCGCAAGGCGAGCACCGCATCGGCGTGGGCCTGGCGATCATCGACCGCGGCGACCAGCAGCGGCAGGACCTCGTCGTCGTCGCCGACCGACGGATCCGCGAGCGTCTGCAGCGCCTGCCGCTTGGCCGTGGAATCGTCGCCGGGAAAGGCGCGATGATAGGCGGAGAGGGCATCCTGGTTCGCGATCTCGTTGGTTCCTGGTTCGGACGCCTGGGCCAGGGCCGATGGAAGCGCGACGAAAACCAGCATCATCAAGCAGACGATCAAGCGCATGGGAACCCCCGGTCCCCATGGTATCGGCAACCGCCTTGCTCACCAAGCCGGCTTCGGTAGATCCGCGCCGATGTGGAGGCTTTGTCGAGCGAACGGGGGCCGTAGCACCGAAGTGAGGGATAATCCGGTCTGGAGCCCACCATGGCGAACGTCCACACGGATCCGGTCTGCGGCATGCCTGTCGATGCGGACGCCACCGACTTCCATCACGAGCATGCGGGAACGACCTTCCACTTCTGCACCTCGGTCTGCCGTGACCAGTTCCTCCAGCATCCCGAGCGCTATCAGATCGCGGGGGATGACGTCAGTGCGATGCGCAGCGAAGGTGAGGCGGGCGTCAGCCGGACCAGCGGCCGCGCGTCGGCGCCGCGCATCTCCGGAGAATCCAGGAGCCTGCCCGCCTCGGGCTGACTTAGGGCCTGCCCGCCTCGGGCCGCTTTTGGCGAGAGCCCCTCGGCCGCGAGCGTCGTGCGCAGCGTGATCGAGACCCGGCGACCGTGCGGTATCGCTACGCCTGCGAAGCGGCTCGCCGAAGAGGTCGCGCAGCAGGGTGTCCTGCGTCACGGTCAGGGCGCGGGTGCTGCCGTGGCCGCAGCCGGCGGTGCGGGCATGCCGGCGAACATCTTCTCGGGTGCCGACAGCGGCGCGATGATCGGCTTGGTGCCGTCGATCATGAAGATGCCGATGAGCGCGCCGTCGCTGCGCGCCACCACCGCGGCGCCGTGCCAGCTCGCGTCGATGGCGAGCGAGCGGTCGACGTCCCACGCATCGCCGCGCACGGCGATCCTGGAAGCCGCGATCGCCATCGGCTCTCCGCCCGCATCGGCCACCAGCACCGAATCCTCGGGCGCGACGGGCGCGCGCATCCGCGCTTCCGCCCAGGCCTGACGTTGGATCTCCGGCGGCAGGTCGAGGGGGAGCAGCGCGATGCCGCGCTCTTCCCACACCGGGGGCGTCGTCACCAGGTAGTTGCCGCCGACCACCTCGATCGCCAGCGAGCGGCTCTTCGCCGACTTGTCGGCGCGCAGCAGGCTCGCGGGACCGAGCAGGCCGCCGCGCACCGGTAGCGTCCAGCCGCGGTGCGAGCGCGTGCGCATGAGCAGGGTGTCGCGCTTCCAGGCGATGGTGGTCGCCTGCGGCCGCGGTAGCTGCAATCCGGCGACGGTCTCTCCGACCGGAACGCCCGGCTGCCAGAGAGCCCAATCGTCCTTCGCTTCGGAATGGAGCGGGAAGCGATGTCCGGTGGCGACCGGTTCGCCCGCGCCCGGCGGGGTCGCCAGCGCGATCGAGCCCGAGAGCAGCGCTTCCGGCGAATCGAAGCCGATCTGGATCCCATCCTTCAGTCCGAGCTTGAACGAGACGCCGCTGGTCTCCCAGAAGCACGTGCGCTCCCTGATCAGCGGCGTGTACACCGGATCGATGTAGACGCGCATCTCGACCATGCCCGCGTCGCTCGACAGTCCGGTGGTGACCACGCGGCCG
>JACDEN010000254.1 GCA_013816415.1 Planctomycetota bacterium | reverse complement strand
GCGAGGACGTCGATGCCCTCGTCCGGGCTGACCGTGCTGTCGACGTCGAAGCAGACCGCCTGGGCGGCGCGCCAGGCGCTGAGCACGGCTGCCGACGGCGCCGAGGCGGCATTCATGCCAAACCGCCGATGCGGACCATCACCGCATCGTCGCGACCGAGGCTACGACGCCATCACTTCTTCGCCGCCGCCTGCTTCTTGTCGCCACCGGCCGGCGCGGCGGCCTCGGCTTCCTCGGAGGCGTTCCAGTCATCGATCGCCATGGTCTGCGCCTCGATGTGGTTCCACTCGATCTTCTGGAAGGTGAACGACACCTCCTCGTAGAATTCCTGACGTGCCTCCGTCAGGCTGGAGTCCGGCACCAGCAGCTTCGCCGAGGCGACCGTGGCATTGGTCAGCGTGACCTTGAAGAAGGTCTTCTCGGATCCGTCCGGCGCGGTGCGCACGAACGAGAACACCACCGACTTCAGCACCTCGTTGGTGCACAACGCCTTCGCGATCAGCGGAGTCGACGCGCCGATCTTCTTGCGGATCAGCACCGGCGTATGGCGACGGCGGCCGCTGGCCTGGCCGGTGAGCGGGTCGCGCGGTGAGCCGATGGCGGACTCGTAATAGAAGCCCTCCATCTGGTCGGCGTACTTGGTGCGCGAGCTCTCGCCCTTGAAGGTCGATTTGGTGCCGCTGATCGCGATGTAGAATTCATAGGCCATGGTGTGATCCGATGCTGGTGGGTCGGGGGTGGGCGTGATGGAGATTCATGGAGGCGTGCTCGGTCAACGCCGCTCGTCGTCGTCGGACTTGATGCCGAGCAGCTGCCAGACGTTGGCCTTGGCGTCGGGGGTGCGCACCAGCAGCTCGGCGAACACGTCCTCGAAGGACATCGCGCTCCAGGCGAGGGCGCGCTGCAGCAGCGGACCGATCGGGCTGTGCGGCTCGGCGCGGGTGAAATAGTCGCAGGCGGCGGTGAGATGCGAACGCGCCTGATCGCGGTCGGTCGCGGCCACGCTGGTGCCAAAGGTCATGATCGGGCTCTCCTGCTGGTGGCCGGGCTCGGAATCGTCTGTGGCGGTGGTCGCGGCGTCGGTCGCGGGGGAAAAAGCCCGGCGCAGCGCGCCGAGTCCGCAATCCTCGCCCGGGAAGCAGGCGCTGCCGAGCATCCACAGCTCGTCGGCCACCCGCTGGCAGAGCGCGAACGCCGCGCGATCGGTGATGGGCTCGGCGGCGAGCTGCTGCGCCACGCGCTCGGAGAGCCAGTGCATCGCCGAACGCCGGGCGCGCGGACGCCCGAGCGGATGGAGCTCGACCCAGCAGGTGCGCACCAGGTCGCACATCAGGCCGAGTCCATCGGCGAGGCCCGCTGCGCCGCCGATGCGGTGCAGCGCCACCGCGAGATAGGACGCGGCGAGCAGATCCTTGGAGGAGGCGAGCACCGCGGCCGCGTCGTCGCGCACCGCTGGCCACGAGATCGCATCGCCCTGCAGCGCGTCGAGCTTGGCGATCTCGGCTTCGAGCCGCACGAAGGCCGGTTCATAGCGCGCCGGATCCCCGGCACGCGATCCGGAGGACACCGGGGACGACCCGAGGTGGCGGTAGGTGCAGCGCACGGCGGCGGCGGCGGCGGACTGGCTCATGGCGCGATCGCCTCGGGACAGGCGAAGCCTGCGAACAGGTCGCCGACCAGGGCCTTCTCGAAACCGCTGCCCGAGAGCACGCCGTCGGCGTTGAACGCCGCCTTCGCGCCGATCGCCGGCGTCGCAAATTTCCAGCTGCAGGCGTAGCTGCCATCCGGGCGGCGCGTCGGATCGCCGGCGCGGATCAGGCGCATGATGCCCCACGGCTGCGACGAGAAATCCTGAGACAGCAGCTGGCCGGTGACCAGGGTGATCGCCAGCTTGGCGTCGGCGCCGCCGGCCTCCTTCCAGATGAATTGCCCGGTGAAATCGGGGCGGTCGTAGAGCGCGAAGGTCTGCGTCCCCACCACCACCTGGACGTCCTTCACGCCTTCGCGCTGCTGCAGCGCGAGGCTGAACGCGGCGGCGATGCGGTCGCTGCCCGGATAGAAGCCCGACCTGATCTGCTGGCACTTCGCGAGCATGAGTTCGTACGCGGCCGAGACCGGCAGCAGGTCGCGGCCGACCGCCTTGATGCGGCGCAGATCCTCGATCGCCGAGGCGACGGCCCAGAAGCGCCCCGAGACCGGATTGAACATGCGGGTGAAGGTCGCGACCGGGATCGCCTCCTTGGCACGTCCGTCGATCGGGAAGCGGCCCTCGAAGTCGGCATGGAAGGGCGAGCGCACGGCCTCGAGCCAGGCGGCGTTCTGCTCGGCGACCACCTCGTTCGACAGCGCAGCCACCACCGACTGCAGCAGAGTGCGCACGCCCTTGACCGCCGCGGTGCGCCGCGAGGGATTCTCGATCGCCTGCATCGCCGCGCTGGTCCTGGCGAAGCAGGCCTCGACCGCGTCAGCGAACTCCTGCAGCCGCTTGAGGTCCTTGGAGCGTTGCCGCGGCTCGGTCGCGGCCAGGTACTTGTCGATGTCCTTGGCCAGGACGTTCATGGCCTCGAAGACGCCGTCGACCCACTTGAGGTCGCCATCGCCGGTGAACAGGCGCAGGTCGGGTCCGACCACCTGCAGGTGGTGGGCCTTCCAGACCTCCTTGACCAGTTCACGGTACGGCGACTGCGCGCCGGTGATCAGCGCGATCTTGGCCGGCGCCGCCGACAGTTCGTTCAGGCCCGAGAAGCGCGTGCCGGCGAAGAACTGCATCCAGCGGCGGTCGAAGTCCTCGGTGAACTGCTGGGTCAGGCGGGTGCGGATCTCGCGCGCCGATTTTCCGAGCTTGAGGCTGCGGAAGCGCGCGGCGAGCTCGTCTGAGCGGGTGTCGATCGCGCCCTTGATCGCGCCGTCCCAGCCCTTCTGGCTGAAGATGCCGGAGAAATCGCCGCTGATCTCGAGCTGCTCGCGGAACGGCCCGAAGATGAACTCGTCGCGGCGGACCGTGGGAAACGAGCCCTGCAGGCTGTTGATCAGGTCGTCGTAGGTCTGGCGGATCCACAGCGCGTCGCCGAGCTCGAAATTCACCTTCTCGACCAGATGGCGGTCGTAGGCGATGCGCCAGCCGTCGGTGTCGTCGAGGTGTTGGAGCAGGAATCCGAGCTGCTGGCGGGCGAAGCGTTCGGTTTCGGGAGCTGCGGGCGCGCCGGCGGCATCGATGCCGAGGAACCACCGCCGCTGGTCGAGCAGCACGCGCTCGAGCAGACGCTGATCCGCGGGAATGACACCGGCGAGCATCTGGTAGGCGCGGTGGACATCGTAGAGATCGTCCGCGCCCATGGAGTCGGCGCGCTCGGCGCCCGCCTGCTGGCGCAGCCGTTCGATGTCGGCATGGAGCCGGTCCGCGCAGCGGTCGAGCAGCAGCTGCTTGAGCCGGCCGTAGTACACGTCGCCGACCAGCGACGCCAGCCGCGCGAGACCGGGATGCCGGTGCCCGACGATGTCGGCGAGCGCGTAGCCGACGCCGTCGAGCGCCGCCAGGTTCGCCGTGGTGTCGCCGTCGCGCGCGATGTCGTGCATCTTCTGCACCGGGAATTTCGCCGCGTGCACCAGGTTCACCGCCATCACTCCCGAGACCACCATCCACACCACCAGCGCGGCGGCGGCCGCGGGAACGCCGAACTGCAGGGCCCAACGCGCGATCCGCGACCGCGCCTCGCGGCGGGCCGACGGACCTGCCGCCGACTGCTGGCCGATCACCACCCGGCTCCAGAGGTCGCGCAGGAACAGGCCGCTGCGCTCAGCCTGACCACTCTGCCCACCTCCGTGATCGAGATCGCTGACCTTGAGGAAGATGCTCGCCTGCAGATCGCCGCCGAGCTTCGGCGCGCCGGCGAGCGGCTGGCGCGACGCGGAGACCGGCCGCTGCGATTGGATGCCGCTGGTGAAATGGCAGCTGCGCAGGCTCCAGCCGGTGGCCTGCGCGGTCGGCTTCGCGAGCTGGCGCGCCAGTTCGATCACCCACGCCTGCACCGCGGCGAACTGCGAGGGGAACTGGTAGATCTTGCGCAGCTGGTCGTCGGCGCGTCCGGCCGCCAGCATGCCGAGCCGACGCGCCTGCAGCGCTCCGCACATCCGGCGCAGCGCGGTGGTCAGCGCTTCCACGACGTCGGCGTCGGCCGCGATGGTCGTTCCCCACGGGCGGTCGCGCTCGATCGAGGCCGCGCCCGCGAAGAAGTCCTTGAAGCCGCCGATCAGATCGCACCTGGTCAGCACCAGGTGCACCGGCACGCGCACGTCGAGTTGGGCGCAGACGTCCTCGATGCGGTCGCGCAGCGCCTGCGCCTCCTCGCCGATGCCGGCGTCGTCCTTCTTGATCAGCTCGGCGATGCTCACCGCGACAACCACGCCCTGCACCGGCTGGCCGCGGCGCGAACGCCGGATCAGGCGGAGGAACTCCAGCCATTCGCCGCGCGCCTCGGGATCGGCGAGGTAGCGGCCCGAGGTGTCGAGGAAGGCCCCCGCCTCGCTGAACCACCATTGGCAGTGCGCGGTCTGCTCGCCCGAGCGCGGCAGCGTGTGGCTGAGTGTCGAGACGTTGAGTCCGGATTCGTGCAGCGCGGTGGTCTTGCCCGAACCCGGGGCCCCGATCAGCAGGAACCACGGCATGGCGTCGAACGCCGACCCTCCGAGCGGCGACTCCGTCACCGTGCGCAGCGCGGTGGCGAATTCACGGCGCATGTCCTCGCGCGACTGTTCGCGCGCCTGCGCGGCGGCGTCCTCGGTGGCATCGGGCCGCGCCGCCCGCCGCGCGACCTGGACCCGGCGGACGACATAGACCACGCCCCAGACCACGGAGGCCACCACGGTCACCACGGTCAGCGCCGGAGCATCGAGGCGCGCGAGCACCCCGATCGCCCAGATGACCACGATCGCGCCGGCGAGGCTGGCGAGCCAGATCCATTCACGTGCCATGGACACCCTGCCCCAATGAGAGCTCGCGCGCGAAACGGTCGACCTCGAAGCGGACCCACGCGTGCACCACGAGGTACACCCCCAACGCCACCGCCAGCGCGGTGAGCGCGGGGATCCAGGCGCGCGTCCGCCCGCCCGCCGCGAGACGCAGCGGGTACGGGCCCGACG
>JACDEN010000253.1 GCA_013816415.1 Planctomycetota bacterium | reverse complement strand
CCTGATCACCGCCAGTCCGCGGCACCTGCTGGCGGCGGAGCGCGAACGGTTGGAGGATGCGCGCACCGCGCTGCGCCAGGCGATGGCGCGCGGCGTCGAGACCGCGCGCACGCGCCTAGCCGCGCAGGCGGGGCACCTCGACGCGCTCTCACCCCTGGGCGTCATCAGCCGCGGCTACAGCGTGGTGCGCACACCCGACGGCCGGCTGGTGCGCCGCACCGGCGATGCACCGCCCGGCACCGTGGTCGAGGCCAGGCTCGTCGATGGCTGGCTGTCGGCGCGCGTCGAGGGCTCGCGGGCGCAGAAGCTCAACGAACCGGCCGACGACTACACGCCGTGACCTGACGTTTTTTTCACTCGCTTGGCCGAGGCGTCGACAACGATGCGCGCCATGCAGACGAGCGAACCGATCCGCAATCAGCGGTCACCCATGCAGTACCGGCGTTTCGGCCGTACCGGACAGCAGCTCTCGGTGATCACGCTCGGCGGCATGCGCTACAAGGACGGCTGGAGTTCGCCGCGCGATCAGGTTCCCGCGGACATGCTCGCGCAGTGCCGCGACATGGTGCAGTTGTCCTTGGACGCCGGCATCAACCACATCGAGACCGCGCACGGGTACGGCCGCAGCGAATACTGCTACGGCAAGGTGCTCAACGAGGAGCTGCGCGTGCCGCGCTCGTCCTACCACCTGATGACCAAGGGCGCGCCGTCGACCGGCGCCGAGATGCGCCGTCTGGTCGAGGCGCAGCTCAAGGGCCTGCAGACCGACCGCATCGATCTCTACGGGTATCACGGCATCAACAACCGCGAGATCCTCGACACCGCGGTCGCGAAGGGCGGGCCGGTCGAGGAGCTGCTGAAGCTGCGCGATGAAGGCGTCATCGGCGCGGTCGGCTTCAGCACCCATGGGCCGCTGGAGGTCATCGTCGACGCCCTGGCGACCGGGCTGTTCAGCTTCATGAACGTCCACTACTACTACTTCTTCCAGCGCAACGCCGCCGCCGTCGCCTACGCGCACGCCAAGGACATCGGCGTCTTCATCATCTCGCCCAACGACAAGGGCGGCCAGCTGTTCAACGCGCCGAAGCAGCTGCGCGACCTCACCGCGCCGCTGACGCCGATCCAGTTCAACGCGCGCTGGTGCCTGAAGACGCCGCAGGTGCAGACCCTGAGCTTCGGCATGACCGAGCCCTCGCACGTCACGGAAATGCGCGGCGTGTTCCCCGTGAGCGTGCCGCTGTCCCCGCCGGATCGCACGATCGAGCAGGCGCTCGAAGCCTGCGTCGACCCGCAGTCAGCGTGGGAGGGCTTCGAGATGCTCGGCGATCCCTCGCGCATCAACATCCCCGAGGTGCTGCGCTTCCGCCGCCTGTGGCGCTGCTTCGGCATGCGCGATTTCTGCTCCTACCGCTACAACATGCTGGAAGAGAAGGGCCATTGGTTCCCCGGCGTCTACGCCACCGACGAGGCGATCGCCCAGGTCGACGCGACCAAGGCCCCTCCCGGGATCGACGTGCGGGCGATGCTCGCCGAGATGCACCGTGAATTCTACAAGTCGAAGGCCAGGTGAGCTCTGACGCGGGTCCGACACCACACACCCACGGCGGCCCTGGCACACGGTCCTTTCCCCCTCCGGTCCTGACCCGATAAGAAACCGCCGAGGACCTATGCGCCCGCTCCGCCACGACCTCAGCCTGCTGTCCGCCACCCTCGTGTCGCTCACCCTGGTCGCCTGCGGACACCGCGATGCGCCAGCCCCGGTCGCCGAGGCTGCCTCCGACGACGTGCCCTCGGCGACGCTGTCGAGGCCGTCGGTCCCGACCATCGCGGTCGAGGATCCCGCAGCCACCACCGCCGTCGATTCCACCCCGGTGATCGTGCGTCTCGACGACCGGCCCGAAGGGTTCTGGGCGGTCAAGTCATCCGAGATCGCCAACGCCGCTGCCAGCGAGGGCGCGTATCCCGCGGCGCCAGAGACGACCGCCGCGCCGGCGCGCGCCAAGAGCGACAAGACGGACAAGACCGACAAGGAGTCGAAACCCGAACCGGTCTGGCGCACCGTCGACGCCGGAGCGCTGCAGGTTCCGCACACCGTCCGTCCCGGACGCCTGATCATGAATGGACCGACGCAGAAGGGCGCCGAGGCCGAGCCGCAATTCGAGTTCCCGCTCGCCGCGACCCACGAGTGCTTCCTGCTGAAGGTCCCCATGACCTACGTCGCCGCGGCCGGCTTCGACAAGCCGCTGACGCGCGTGGATGTGACCCTGGTGCTGGGCGACGTCGTCGGCGAGATGGCGGCGCCATCGCCCGGCAACCAGCCGGCGGCGCCGCAGAAATCGGGCAAGAAGCGCTCGCTGTCCGGTCTGTGGCAGATCCAGGACATCAATGCCGTCGGATTCAGCGGCCTGCGCTTCGGTCCCAACCCGATGCCCGACGGCCCCGAGCAGTTCTACTTCCTGTCGGAGCGCCTGCTCGGCCGGCTCAACGACACGCGTCCCATCAACGCTTCGTACTGGCGCGTCGACGCCAATGCCGCGCGCGCCATCCCCGGCGAGATCGACGTCTTCGCGCTGCTGGTGGTGCCAAAGAAATCGCGGCAGGGCGTGGCGACGCTGCAGGCGAAGATGTGGTTCACGCCCGGCAACGAGGCGACGGTGGTGCTCCCGGCGCAGACCCTGCAGATATCGTTTGACCCACTGGTCGAGCCGCCGGTCGCCAAGGGCAGATAGCCAGCCAGGCCCCGCGCGCTCGGCGCGCGGCTTTCATGTCACTTTCCGTCGTGCGCGGGATGCGTGCGAGTGAACGCATCGCACAATGCGGCGATCTGCGCCTCGCTCATCTTGGTGGTGACGATCGACGCGGCGTCTGACGGCGCCTTGACCGTGATCATGGTCAGGATTTTCCCGTTGAGGGTCACGCCGATCCATTTGCCATTTAGGCGGGTGGTCAACTGCCGGTTCTTCACCGCGCCGGCCTCGGTGAAGCGGACCTCGAGCGCGCCGGGAACCGGCGGGAAGCGCTCCACCACGGTGATCGACGCGATATCCGCCGCGGTCAGCGCCGGAGCGGCGACGATCCATGCCGATCTCGTCGGATCGACGCACGGCGCCGCGACCATGCCCGCGGTCTCCTCCACCGCAGCCTCGTGCAACTCAATCTCGACCTGCGCGCCGAGCGCCGCGATGACATCGTCGTAGGCGTCAGCGCCACCTGCACGCGCCGCCAGCGCAAAGGCCGCGATCGCGATCGCGACGACCAGCGGCCTCATGGCGCGCTCACCCAGCGGCCTTCGCATTCGCCGAACAGGGCATTGGCCGGCGCCGGCCCCCAGCTGTTCTTGGCGTAGGTCTGCAGCGGCGTCGCCGCCATCGCCGCGCGGAGGCTGTCGGTCCAGCGCCAGGATTCCTCGACCTCGTCCGAGCGGATGAACAGCGACTGGTCGCCGGTCACCACGTCCTGCAGCAGCCGCTGATAGGCTTCGGGGCTCGGCTTGTGGAAGTAGTCCTGGTAGTCGAAATTCAGCTTCGCCGGCCGGATGGTGATGCCGTGCCCTGGCTCCTTCACGTCGAAGTCGAGATCGATGCCGTCGTTCGGCTGGATGCGCAGGGTGATCTTGTTCGGACGCAGATGGCATTCCTGGTACGATCCGAAGAGCGTGTGCGGCGGCATGCGGAACTGCACGGTGATCGAGGTGAAGCGGCTCGGCAGGTATTTTCCGGTGCGCAGCAGGAAGGGCACGCCACCCCAGCGCCAATTGTCGATGTAGGTCCGCGCGGCGATGAAGGTCTCGGTCTGCGAGTCCGGCGCGACACCCGGCTCCTGGCGATAGCCGTCGTATTGTCCTCGGATGATGATCTTCGACGGATCCGGCTCCTCGGTGGGCGGGCGCAGGCACTGCAGGATCTTCACCTTCTCGTCGCGGATCGCCTTGGGCGAGAGGTTCGAGGGCGGCTCCATCGCCACCAGCGCCACCAGCTGCAGCAGATGGTTCTGCAGGATGTCGCGGATCGCGCCGGAGGTCTCGTAGTAGCCGCCGCGACCTTCGACGCCGATGTTCTCGGACACCGTGATCTGCACGAGCTCGACGTATTTCTGGTTCCACAGCGGTTCGATGAACGCGTTGCGGAAGCGGAAGACGAGCAGGTTCTGCACCGTCTCCTTGCCCAGGTAGTGGTCGATGCGGTAGAGCTGATCCTCGCCGATGATCTCGAGCAGGCCGTGGTTCAAGGCCCGCGCGCTGTCGAGGTCGCTGCCGAACGGCTTCTCGACCACCACCCGCGCGGTGCGTCCGTGCTCCTGCGTGAGCAGGCCGACGGCCTTCAGGTTCTGCACCGAGGTCAGGAACAGCTCCGGCTTCACCGCGAGATAGAAAACGCGATTCGCCGGTCCTCCGGCGATCTCATCCAATCGCTTGCCGAGGGCGGCGTAATCCGCCGCGGTCTCGAGATGCGCCTGCACATAGCTGGTCAGGCCGAGGAAGGCCTCCCAGCTGTCGTAGCTGCACGACTTCATAGTCGGCGCATTGTCGGTGAGCATCTGGCGGAACGACTGGTCGTTCCACGGACGGCGCGCGACGCCCACCAGCTGAAGCCGGCCGGGGAACAGCTTCTCGCAGTGCGCCGAGTAGAGGGCGGGCACCAGCTTGCGCGAAGTGAGATCGCCCGAGGCGCCGAGGATCACCACCTGGGTGAGTTCGTGATCAGCCATGGTCACCGGTCAGGAACAATCTGGTTCTGGGTTCGGAGTTCCGGGTCGACGACCAGACGTGATTGGCGTCCAAGGAGTCCAGAACGGAGAACGGAGTACTCAGAACGCTCCCGTCACCCTTCCGCGTTTTCCAAAGCCTTGGCCGCCGACGCCTCGACGCCGTCGACGTCGCCGGGGGCGAGGATGCCCTTCTCGACCAGCAGGTTGATCAGGCGCTCCTGCTTGCGGCGCAGCTTCTCGATGGTCGCCGACTGGTCATCGCCGCGGGGCGCGCGCGCGGGACGCGGGGCGCGCGGGGCTTGGGCGGCGCGCCGCGGTTGGAAGTCGGCGTGCTGCGGATCGTCCATGTCGTCGCGGGAGGCGGATCCGGATCCGGAGTTGTAGGCATCGCCGTCGCCTTCCGGGTCGCCTTCGGCGCGGGCTGGCCGCGGC
>JACDEN010000252.1 GCA_013816415.1 Planctomycetota bacterium | reverse complement strand
CAGGGGATCTATCTCGCGCCGAGCCCGTTCGAGGCGGCCTTCTGGTCGAGCGCGCACGGCCCGGCCGAGATCCGCACCACGCTCGCCGCCGCCGATCGTGCCCTCGCGCAGGTCGCGTCGTGAGCCCCGACGCCAAGGGGCCCGCCAGAGGCTCCGCAGGAGGAGGGGGCGGTTCGCCGCCGAAGCTCGACATCGCGCTGTGGCGCGGCCTGAAATTCCTGCTGCTGGTCAACATCATCCCCATCCTGGGCGTCACCTGGATCGCGCTGGCGTGGGATGAGCGCGGCATCCACCTGCGGGATACCATCGACCACGCCACCGCGCGCACCGCGTGCGCGATCATCGCCGCCTGCGCGATCATCGCCGTCAGCTCGTGGCTGGTGATGCCGGTGGCGCGCTGGATCCGCGATTATCCGGCGTGGCAGTTCAGCCACCGCTCGCGAGTGCTGTGGTTCCTGCCGATGATCGGCGGCTTCGCGACCTGGCTGCTGCTCGCGGCGGGCGGAGTGGCGGCCGTGCTGTTCAGCCTGCTGATGATCATCACCGGATTCACCAATCTCTTCGGCCACGGAGTCGCCCACGGAGTCGGCCGCTGACTCCCGCCCCCGGACGAAGGAGCGCTGGCCCGCTCACGGCGCCGGCTTGGCGACATCCTTCAGCAGCGCCTGCGCCTCCGCCATCAGGCTGTACCACTGCGGCGTCTGCACGACCCCCGAGGATGCGACGGCCTGGTAGGGATAGCCCGGCACCGTGACCGCTGAATCCCAGCGTTCCCAGCACGACCGGATGGTGGTCACGCGCTCATCGAGCGGGCAATCGCCGACGACGAGGACGGCCGCGTCGGTGCAGATCTTCAGGCTGCCTTCCACGGCCGCCTTGGGATAGTCGAGATATCCGACGTACAGCAGCGTGTCCTCGGGATGGATGCCCCGCGGCGACCACTGCCATTCGCGCCCATAGATGAACAGCCGCGACAATTCATCGGGGATGATCGCGCCGCGCATGTGGACGTGGCCGACGAAGATGGTCCAGATGACGCCCGCACGTCGCTGGCAATCCGCCAGGCGTCTCGCGGCCTGCCGCAGCGGCCGCGCCTGTCCCGACGTCACGAACGCGGCGATCTGCCGTCGGCAGGTGGTCACGTATGCCCGCGACAGCGCGCCAGCCGGGATCGCCTCGACCGGCGGACCGGGAATGACGAAGCGGTTCATGATGCTGTCGTTGTATTCATTGCCACCCGGAGCGAGGCAGCTCGCGAAGATCGCGGGGGTCTTTCCCTGTCGCGACAACGCGGCGATGATCTCGGCCTCAAGGGCGTGGCCGATGACCACCGACGCCATCTGACTCAGCGAGACGTTCTCCCAGCCTGCGCCTTCGGGCACGCGCGTGTCCAGCATATGGAATCCCGCAGGCCAGCGCGCCGGATCCACGGCTTCTGCCAGGCGGGCGACCTGCGGCCAGCGATGGCTGCCGACGTGCACGGTCAGCGCCTTCGTCAGCGTGTTGTTGTTCTCGCCGAGGTTTCCGGGACGCAGGAAATGCGAACCCTTGTCGTTCTGGTTCAGCAGGCCGATGATGAGCGCATCCTGCGCGCCGAGTGCCTTGCCGATGATCAACGGCTTGGTGCCGGCGAAACCGCCCGCACGACCATCGAACTCATCCGAGAACGAGGGATCGCCTCCGACGTAGAGCGTGCCGCCGGCGACCAGCCGCTTGGCGATGCCCTCGGCGATCGGCCCCAGGCCGGCGAGGTCGTCGCTGGCCAGGTACTGGTCCATCCATGCCAACGCGCAGGCATGGATGCGTTCGGTCGCGCCGTCGGGCTGGAGCGCGCGCGGCTCATCGACCGCGTACGCGCCCTTGGCCCACAGCGCGAGCATCACCAGGACGATGCGCATCGACCACCTCCATCCGCTGTTCCGGATCCTGCCAGTGGCGTCGACAAATCCCATGACCAGGCACCCCGCCGCCCAGGCCGCGCGAGCAGGGGCTGCCACACCCGACGCATCCGGCCATTTCCTTTCCCATGCCGGCGCTAGCCTGCGCCGCCTTCGGAGGCGAGCCGTCCATGGCAACCGCGGTCCCAGCTGCAGCAGTCAGAACAACGACGAAGGTCGCGAAATTCGGCGGCACCTCCGTGGCCACGGCGGCGCAGCTGCTCAAGGTGAAGGCGATCATCGAGGCCGATCCGGCGCGGCGCTTCATCGTGCCGTCGGCGCCGGGCAAGGCGACCTCCTCGGATACCAAGATCACGGATCTGCTCTACCTGGCGCAGCAGCTCGGAGCCAAGCGCCAGCCGCTCGGCCAGGTGTGGGACGGCATCTCGAACCGCTTCCTGACCATCGTGAAGGAACTGAAGCTCGATCTCGATCTGGCCCCGACCCTCGCCGAGGCGCGCGCGAAGATCGAAGCCGGTGCCTCGGCCGATTACGCGGCGAGCCGCGGCGAGGCGATCCACGGACGCGTGGTCGCGGCGCTCCTCGGTGCGCAGTACATCGACGCTGCCGAAGTCGTCGCCTTCGACCGCTCGGGTCGCCTCGACGCCAAGACCTTCGACCTGATCGCGAAGCGCTGCGCGGGGCCGGGGCGCTTCGTCATCCCCGGGTTTTACGGCGCGACCCCGAACGGTGAGATCAAGACCTTCAGCCGTGGCGGCTCGGACGTCACCGGCGCGGTGGTGGCGAATGCGCTCGGCGTGACGCTGTACGAGAACTGGACCGACGTCTCGGGCGTGCTCATGACCGATCCGCGGGTGGTGCCCGAGGCCAAGCCGATCCTTGAGATCACCTACCGCGAGTTGCGCGAGCTGTCGTACATGGGCGCCAGCGTGCTGCACGAGGAGGCGGTGTTCCCGGTGCGCGACAAGGGCATCCCGATCAACATCCGCAACACCAACAAGCCGGACGACGCCGGCACCATGATCGTCGCCGAGCGCGACGCCGGCCATCAGGTGGTGGTCGGCATCGCCGGCACCAAGGGCTTCACCGTCATCAACGTCGAGAAGGCGCTGATGAACGCCGAAGTCGGCTTCGGCCGCCGGCTGCTCGACGTGTTCGAGCGCGTCGGCGTGTCGTTCGAGCACACGCCGACCGGCATCGACACCATGTCGGTGGTGGTCAGCGACAAGCAGCTGACGAGCAACGGCAACGTCAGCAAGATCGACCAGATCGTCGAGGACATCCAGGGCGCGGTGAAGCCCGACGCGATCAAGGTGGTCCCGGGGATGGCGCTGATCGCGACCGTCGGCCAGGGCATGAACCACGCCATCGGCACCGCCGCGCGGCTGTTCAGCGCGCTGGCCAAGGCGCGGGTGAACGTGCGCATGATCGACCAGGGCTCGAGCGAGCAGAACATCATCGTCGGCGTGACCGAGGGCGATCTGGCGATCGCGATCCGGGCGATCTACAACGAATTTGCCTGAAGAGTCGGACGTCGGACGGGCCCCGCACGGCCATGGCCCATCAGGCGACCTTCGTTAGTCTGCAGGCATGGACGCCAATGCGCTCTGCCGGTTCATCGATGCGTCGCCCTGTCCGGCGCACGCCGCCGCGGAGCTGGTGCGGGAATTGACGGCGGCTGGTTTCGCCGAGCTGCCGATGCAGCGGGCGGAGTGGCCGCTCGCGCCAGGGCGCTTCCTGGTGCGTCGCGGCGCCAGCGTCATCGCATTCGTGGTGCGCGGCCGCGCTCCGCAGCGCTTCACCCTGGTCGGCGCGCACACCGATAGTCCGCACCTGCGCCTGAAGCCGCGACCCGCGTTCCAGTCCGAGGGCTGCTGCCAGCTCGGTGTCGAGGTCTACGGCGGCGCATTGCTGAATTCGTGGCTCGACCGCGACCTCGGCCTCGCCGGAACGGTGCACGCGGCCGACGGCGGCGTGCGACTGGTGCGCATCGGCGTGCCGATCGCGCGCGTGCCACAGCTCGCCATCCACCTCGATCGCAAGATCAACGACGATGGCCTGAAGCTGAATGCGCAGACCCAGCTCGCGCCGATTTGGGCGCTCGCCCGCGACGGCGGCGACGCGGCGGCGGCATTCGCGGAGCTGCTCGCGAAGGCCAGCGGCATTCCCGCGGGCGACATCCGCTCGCACGATCTCTCGCTCTTCGATCTCACGCCGAGCGCGCTCGGCGGCGCCGCCGGCGAATTCGTGTTCGCTCCGCGCCTCGACAACCTCGCCTCGTGCCATGCCGGTGCGATGGCGCTGATCGCCGCCTCCGACGGCGATCCGCTGAGCGTCGCGGTGCTGGCGTGCCACGACCACGAGGAGGTCGGATCGACCAGCGACGCCGGCGCCGACGGCAGCCTGCTCGGCAGCGTGCTCGAGCGCATCGCGATCGGCCTGGGCCGCTCGCGGGCCGAGTACCTCGCCGCGCTCGCTGGCAGCACCATGATCTCCGCCGACATGGCGCACGCCGTGCATCCGAACTACGCCGACCGCCACGAGCCGCGCCACAAGCCGCAGCTCGGCAAGGGCCCGGTGCTCAAGAGCAACCACAACCAGCGCTACGCCACCAGCGCCGTCACCGCCGCGCACGTGCGCGCGATCGCCGCGCGCGCCGGCGTTTCGCTCCAGGATTTCGTCGCCCGCACTGATCTCGGCTGCGGCTCGACCATCGGCCCGATCACCGCGGCGCGTCTCGGCATCGCCGTCGCCGACGTCGGCAATCCCATGCTGTCGATGCACTCGGCGCGAGAATGCGCGGCGACGGCGGATCATGCGCCGTATATCGCGCTGCTGCGGGAGCATTTGAAGGGATAGCAGTTGGTGGTTTGTGGTTGGTGGTTTGTGGTGACAACCAACCACGAGGTGGCCTGGTGTTGGAGAGCGGTCAACCACCAACCACCAACCACCAACCTATCTCTGAAACCGTCTCGCCAATTCCCCCCAGCCGAGATCGAGCGTCGTCGGCCGACCGTGCGGGCAGTGCTCCATGTGTTCGAGGCGGTAGAGCAGGCGCACCAGCTCGAGCTGCTCCTCGCGGCCGAGTTCGTGGCCCGCCTTGACCGCGCCGTGGCAGGCGGCGCTGTGGGCGATGCGCTCGGCGATCGAGCCGACCGCCTTCGCGCCCGAGCCCGATGCCGCGAGCGCGGTGAAGAACGCCTGCCAGTCGAGGCGCTTGAGCGCCGCCGGATGCGCGCGCACCAGCAC
>JACDEN010000251.1:2642-5159 GCA_013816415.1 Planctomycetota bacterium | reverse complement strand
GAATACGACCTCTATTACATCAAGAACCAGTCGCCGATGCTCGATCTGATGATCGTGCTCAGGACGATCCGGGTGGTGCTGTTCGGGGTGGGGTCGCGGTAAGAGGGTCCGGCGTCCGGAGTCCGGCGTCCGGGGTCGGACAGCCGGACAGCAGGTGCGATTCGTTTGTTGTCGTTGTCGACTCCGAACTCCGGACTCCGGACTCCGGACTTCTTCGTTCCGAGAGGAGAGATCGATTTTCTATTCTCCGACGTCGGACGTCGGACCTCCACCCCACCGATTGCCCGGCGAGGCGCGCATCTATACTTTATGGGTATGCAACTGACCGCGCGCGTTTGGCCTGAAGATGACGGATTTGTCGCAGAGTGCGTTGAACTCGGGGTCGCCAGCCAGGGTGATACCGAAGACCAAGCCATGGTCCACCTGCGCGAGGCAGTCGAGGGATTCCTTGAGGCGGCTGATCCCGTCGAGGTGCAGGAGCGTTTGCACGAAGGCACGCACATCCGCACGTTCGACGTCGCAGTCTGATGCGATGAAACCTTTGCAGCGCCTTTCGGGGCGCGAGGTGCGACGCATCCTTGAGCGCCAGGGTTTCGCATGCGTACGCCAGAAGGGCAGCCACATGATCATGCAGCGCCGCCGGAGTGAGAGCGAGGGTGGCGGGACGATCACCGTGCCAGTGCCAGATCACGGTGATGTTAGGATGGGCACGCTCATGAGCATCATCGCGCAGTCGCGCCTGGCGCGCGGTCTGTTTGAGGTGAGGTAGCTCCTTGGTCTTCTACTGAGCATGCCGCCATCGCGCACGAATGCTTTTGCGTCCTGCCGAGCTACTCACCAGACGCTCATGCCCTCTGCGCTTGGCGCCGAGAGCGGGCTGGTCGGCCGGGCCTCATCGTGCGCTTGCCCAATCCTTCCGCCACGATGGCCGTGAACATGAGGTTCATGCTCACGCCTTCGACCTTGGCGCGCTCGGCCAAGGCGACGTGGAGGCTCTTGGGCAGACGAACGAGGAACTTCCCGCTGGCCGGGCCACCGCTGCCGGGTTCCGGTACCGGGTCATGGTGCTTCCGACACGAAGCGAGGTAGCCCGCGACCGCATCGGCGGCGTGGCGCTTGGTTTCGGCCATGGTCTCGCCGTCGGACATGCAGCCGGGCAGATCCGGGAAGGAGATCAGGTAACCGCCCCCCTCGTCGGCGGTGAGATGACGGACCGTGCAAGGATATCCAGCGATCTTGGTGGTCATGGTTCAGGTCCCCTGGAGGCGGTCGATGAAGGCGACGAAATGCGTGATGTAGATGGGTTTGATCGGGCGACGGACTGGGATCGTGATCCGGCTGCCGTCAGTTGCGCGGAAGGTGGCATGGCTGCCGGCGGTATTCCAGGTCACCTGGTAGCGTCGCGCAAGCGTCTGGCAGTCATCGATGCGCCAGTCCGCCTTGGGATTGGCGCGCATCCGCTCCAGGATCTTCTCGGCGTTGCTCACCGTGGTAATGATACTGCCCGCAGTATCGCTAGCAAGCGAGTCCGATGATTCGCCCTGAGCGAGGGCTTCGACCTGATCCACAGCCCGTTCCAGGTGCACGTCAAGCGCCTGATGGATATCAGTCTGTCGGTCGGACTGATGATCGTGGCCCTGCCGGCGATCATCGCCGCCGCGCTCGCGGTCACACTCACCAGCCCCGGCCCGATCCTGTTCAAGCAGCAGCGCGTCGGCCAGGACGGCAGGAACTTCATCGTCCTCAAGTTCCGCACCATGGTCGCCGGTTCGGAAAAAGGCGACCGCTACACCGCGAAGAAGGACGCGCGCATCACCAAGGTCGGCGCCTTCATGCGCACAAGCCGCCTCGATGAACTGCCGCAGCTGTGGAACGTGCTGCGCGGCGACATGAGCTTCATCGGCCCGCGCGCCGAGTGGGACGAGCTGGGGTCGACGGAGAGTCCGACGTCCGACGTCCGACGTCGACGGCAAGACAGCGACATGCAGGGAGAGAGGGAGAGGTCGAGGTTCTTCTCCGACGTCGGACGTCGGGGTGGCGAATTGCCGTATACCGTACCGAAGGTGGCCACAACAGATTCCGGTGAGCGATCCCGTAAGGCTTGGTGATCAGCAGGATGAACGTAGGCTGATCGATATGGACGCAGGACGTTTCAAGCAACTCGAGATCTGGCGCGCCTGCGGGCCCAGTCGGCGCGTCGAGATCGCCAGCGAGATCATTGCGATCGCCCTCAGAATCCGCGAGGACCGTCTTCGGCGGAGGTACCCCACCGCCGATCCGAGCGAATTGCGCTGGGCCAGGGTGCGCGAGGCACTCGACTTGTCACCAGGCATCACTCCGCCGTGACCGGTCTCGATTCGGGAATCATACGACTGTATCGCACATTGGCGTCGGTCGGTGTTCCGGTGATGGTCGGAGGCGGGGTGGCTGCCATCTATTTCGGTGAGCCTCGAACCACACTCGATATCGATCTCGTGATCGACGCACAGGTGCGCCACGCCGAACTCATCGTGAAGG
>JACDEN010000251.1:0-2632 GCA_013816415.1 Planctomycetota bacterium | reverse complement strand
AAGGTGTGCGATCCCGAACAATTCTATGTCCCCCCGATCGAGACCATTCGCGCAGAGCTGGGACGCGGCTCACGAGGTCATTTCAACATCATCGATTTCGCAACCGGCATGAAGGCGGATCTGTACCCAGCTGGTGAAGATCCTCTCATTCGTTTTGGGCTCATGCACGCCAGTCGAAGGGACTTGGCCGGGGAGTCCGTCGTGGTGGCGCCCGCCACGTATGTCATCGCGATGAAGCTGCGCTATTACGGAATCAGCCAGCAGGACAAGCACCTACGGGATATCCGCAGCATCTTGGCGCTGTCCCCTCAGGAAGTCGATATTCAAGCGGTCGATCGTTGGGCTCACGCCTGTGGAGCGGATGAGACCTGGAAACGATGCCAAAAGTCGGCGGGAGAGGAATAGGCCCGGCGTTATGTCACCCGCTCCATCACGGGCCGGACGCGCGCATGAAACTGGAATACGACCTGTACGACATCACAAACCAGTCGCCGATGCTCGATCTGATGATCGTGCTCAGGACGATACGGGTGCTGTGGTTCGGGGTGGGGTCGAGGTAGGCGGAGAGAAGGTTCTGGGTTCTGGGTTCGGACAGCCGGACAGCTGAACAGCCAGACAACAGGTGCGATTCGTTTGTTGTCGTTGTCGACTCCCGACTGCGGACTCCGGGCTTCTCCGTTCCGAGAGGCGCGCATGGCAGCAGCCGAAAAATCCGTTGATTTCCTGGTAGCAAAATGCTACCATGGGTACATGAGCCAACCCGTGAAGCTGTCCGATGCGCTGGTCCTGGACGCGCGCTTGGCGGCCGACGTGGTCGAGCGATCGATCGCCGGACAAGTCGAGTTCTGGGCCCGGCTCGGATTGGCCATCGAACCCATCCTGAAGGGTTCGCAGGCCCTGGCCCTCTGCAGGAAAGGCACTGCACGCCCCCTGTCCGAATGCCTCGCCTCGGTGGATGCCCCCGCAGGACGCCAGCGCGTCGCCGAGGCTCTGCACGACCTGCCGTACCCGCATTACCAGCCTCACCCGCATGAAGCCGGATTGCTGATTCGGATCGGCGCCGATGGCAAGCGCACGGTGGGACGGTTCGTCAACCGCACGTTCCGGGCCGTCCGAATTCGCTCGCCCCGTCAATGACCCTCCGCCGATGACACGAGCCGTGCCCCTGCTGGACCAGAGGCCCATCATGGTCGTGATTGCCGGGCCGAACGGAGCGGGAAAATCCACATTTTTCCAGGCCCACCTGAGTGGATGCGGCCTGCGCTTCGTGAACGCGGACATCCTGGCACGGGAACTGGACGCCGAGCCATATCAGGCTGCGCACCTGGCCAACGCCCTCAGGCGGAGCCTCGTTGCCCAACGCGAAAGCTTCGTGTTCGAGACGGTGTTCTCGGACCCGGTTGGGGACAAGCTCGCATTCATGTGTGAGAGCGCGGAACTCGGATACACCGTGGTGCTGTGTTTCATAGGAATCTCGGATGTCCGGACGTCCGAGGATCGGGTCGCCATGCGCGTGTCGCAGGGCGGACACGACGTGCCTTCGCAAAAACTCGCCGAACGGCTGCCACGCACCCTCGCGAACCTGAAGCTGGCGCTGGTCTCCATTCCGCACGTCTGGGTCTTCGACAACGATGATCTGCTGACACCCTTCCGTCTAGCTGCCGTCTACGAGCGCGGGAAGCCGGTGACGATTGGCGTGGTGCCTCGCTGGCTGAAACCGTTGCTGCCGTAGGACCCAGACCATGGGCGTGCCGGTGATGGATCTGCCCGACTGCTACGAACGCTGGTGGGGCCGCATCCCGGTCTCGCACGTGCGCGGCGACTGGCTCGCCCTGAGCAAGGGTTTCGACCTGATCCACAGCCCGTTCCAGGTGCACGTCAAGCGCCTGATGGATATCGCGCTGTCGGTGGGACTCATGATCCTCGCATTGCCGATCATCGTCGCCGCCGCGATCGCGGTGCGCGTGACCAGCCCCGGCCCGATCCTGTTCAAGCAGCAGCGCGTCGGCCAAGACGGCAAGAACTTCACCGTGCTGAAATTCCGCACGATGGTCGCCGGCTCGGAAAAAAGGCGACCGTTACACCGCGAAGAAAGACGCGCGCATCACCAAGGTCGGCGCCTTCATGCGCACAAGCCGCCTCGATGAACTGCCGCAACTATGGAACGTCCTGCGCGGCGACATGAGCTTCATCGGCCCGCGCGCCGAATGGGACGAGCTGGTGTCGACCTACGAGACGCTGATCCCGTATTACCACCTGCGCCACATCGTCCGCCCCGGCCTGACCGGCTGGGCGCAGGTGCGCTATCCCTATGGCTCGTCGGTCGAGGACGCGCGCATGAAACTGGAATACGATCTGTACTACATCAAGAACCAGTCGCCGATGCTCGATCTGATGATCGTGCTCAGAACGATCCGGGTGGTGTTGTTCGGGGTGGGGTCGCGCTGAATCGGGGAGATGAAGGCAGATAGCTTGAGCGGTAGCCGTAGCGGGCGCGCACCGCAGGTGTCTAGCATCGGCAGACCGTCTTCGAGAACTCGGAATCGATGCCAAAGCTACAGCTCAGGCGAAAGCCAAAGCTATCTGCCTATCTGCCTTCTGCTGTCCCTCATTCCAGGATATCCGTAACGAT
>JACDEN010000250.1 GCA_013816415.1 Planctomycetota bacterium | reverse complement strand
CGAGCGACGCGGTCGCGACCAGCGCCGCGAGCTTGCCGTCCTTGAGCCGCTGCTCGGCGTCGAGCCGGCGCTCCTTGGATAAGCTGCCGTGATGGCACGAGACGCGGTCCTCGCCGAGGCGTTTGCTCAGGCGCGCGGCGATGCGCTCGGCGAGCTTGCGGGTGTTGACGAACACCAGCGTGGTGCGGTGGGCGGTGATCAGCTCGGCGATGCGCTCGTAGATCTCGTCCCACACCTCGTGCGAGCACAGCGCCTCGAGCGGCGACTTCGGGATCTCCACGCCCAGGTCGAGGTGGCGCAGATGGCCGATGTCGACGATCTCGCAGGCGCGGTCGCGCCCGACCAGGAAGGCGGCGATGTGGTCGAGCGGCTTCTGCGTCGCCGACAGGCCGATGCGCTGGAGCCTGCCCGCGCCCGGACCGGCGGCGACCAGCGCCTCGAGCCGTTCGAGCGACAACGCGAGGTGCGCGCCGCGCTTGTCGCCGGCCACGGCGTGGATCTCGTCGACGATCACCGTGCGCACCGACGCCAGCATCGCGCGGCCGCCGTCGCTGGTGACCAGGATGTAGAGCGATTCCGGAGTGGTCACCAGGATGTGCGGCGGCCGGCGCAGCATCTTCGCGCGTTCCGACGCGGTGGTGTCGCCGGTACGCACCATGACGCGGATCTCGGGCACCGCCGCGTCGCGCGCGCGGATGCCAGCGAGCGGCGCCTGCAGGTTCTTCTGGATGTCGTTGCCGAGCGCCTTCAGCGGCGAGACGTACAGCACCTGTGTGCGATCACCCAGGGCGGATCCCTGCTGCACCAGTCGGTCGATCGCGGTGAGGAAGGCGGCGAGGGTCTTGCCGGTGCCGGTTGGCGCCGCGATCAACGCGTTGCGCCCGGAGCGGATCAGCGGCCAGCCGTCGCGCTGCGGCGCGGTCGGTTCGCCGAGGGTCGCCGTGAACCAGCCGCTGACCGCCGGATGCCAGTCGCGAATCGTCGGATGCAGGCAGCTCGCAGGCATCCGATGACGCTACCCGCGGGCCGGTGCGGACAAGCCGCACGACCCACCAACGCGTCACCTGAGCGGATCGCCCAGTCCCGACGAGAATCCGTCGCGCACTCCCGAGACCGCCCGCACCGAGGTGATCTCAACCCGGTCATAGATCCCGCCGGCCAGCGGGCGCGTCGGGCGGAATCCGCTCGCGGCCTGGGTCAGGGCGAACTGGTAGCGGACCGGCGGCTGGTCGCTGGTGGTCAAGGTGAAGGTGACGAAGGCGATGTGCTTCGAGCGGTTCTGGAACTCAACGCGCTGGCCGTGGTCGTCCGCCGGCATCACCGTCACCGTCACGTCATCCAGCGAACTCATGACTGAGGAGGTCAGCGGCAGCGGAGCGGAGGCGTCCATGGACATGGTATACCCGGCGGGCAGTCCCCGCCCGGCACCAAATACCACGGAGTCTCGACAGTCGTCTTCGCACGGTGTGTCTACGGCGGGCTCAGATAGCCGACCAGGCTGCGCGCGAATTCGACATAGCCCTCGAACAAGGCCGGCTTGCTCTTGTACGCGGTGGCCCCGAGCTTGATGCACTCCTCGATATCGCGTTCGGATTGCGACGAGGTGAGGATGATCACCGGCACGTCCTTCCAGCGGCTGCCATGGCGGATCTCGCAGAGGATCGAGGCACCCTTGATCAGTGGCAGGTTGAGATCCAGCACCACCACCGCCGGAGGTGCGGCCAGGCCCGCCATCAGCTCGAAGGCGCGCACCGAGTCCTCGGCCACGTGCAGATTGGCCTGGATGCCGACCTCGAGGATCGCCAGCCGGATCAGCTGCACGTCGTGCGGATTGTCCTCGATCAGAATTAGGTCGGGATATCCCGTTGATCGCTGCACGATCGCCGACGGTTTCGGCACGGTTTCGAGCGTTTCGTTCATGGCGGTCCTCCCAGGAACTGGCGATGCAACGGGCGATGCGATGCTGATGCCATGGTCAGGGTCAGGGTCAGCGCCGTCCCGTCGGGGTGGGGGCGGCAGCATTGATCCGGCGCGAAACGGAGGGGGAGCGTCGCACGGCCGAGGTCGGCTTCATCTTCATCTTCATCTTCATCTTCATCTTCATCAGGCGCTGAAGCATCCAGGGCCGGGACGCTGGCGACGGCTGCGGCAGCGCCGTGACGATATCGCAGAGCGACGAGCCGTTGAGGGGCCGTGACGCGAGCAGCGCCGCCGCGGCCAGGAAGGCTCGGCGCTCCAACGCTCCGGCGCCGATGGTCTGCAGCAGGATGAAGTGCGGCCGGTAGGTGAATTCGAGGGTGTGGTCCCGGAGTTCGCTGGCGATGCTGACCAGGTCGACCTCGACGTCCTCGGTGATGGCGTCCACTGCACCATCGATGCTGGTGTACGCGACGTCGTCGACTCGGATCGACACCCTGCCGGCCGCCGCTGCAAAGCGCGCCGCGATGGTCGCCAGGTCCTCGGTGGTGATGGTGATCCCGCAGAGGCGCTGCACCAAGGTCGTCTCGAGCACTCCCATGATTCCCTCCAGTCCCATCGATCCGCGCACCGCTACGGAAAACGTAAGACGACGAGCAAACTCGACGATCCTTCGTTCGTCGGGACGACGAGACAAAGATTCCACTGGCAAGTGTATGCAGGCGGAGGCTGGACCGTATCCCGGCGCTGAAAACGTTCTACAAAGGTCGCGCAGCCATCGCAGCCATCGCAGCCATCGCACCTATCGCACCCATGCAGTTTTGCGCGCAGCTATGCGCTCGCCACACCCGATGACATGAAAAGCCCACCCGCACGGTCGTGGGGTGGGCTTCCCGCCCTGGCGGCGGGATGGTCCAGCGTGCGACTATGGGCCGCGGTGCTTGGACATGCAGACTGTACCACATCCGAGCCTATGCGCCGATCGGCGATGGTCGCACCCTGGACAACGGACGGGAACCGAGTTTGAACCGCCACGACGCCACGACGCCACGGGAAAGAAAAAAGAAGGTGATCGGCTTGCGGTGGCTGGCAGCCCGATCATTCCTTTCTGGCGGTTCAACCGTGGCGCCGTGGTGGTTCAATTCCCATGAAACGAAACGCCATTGCGCCAGGCGCGCTCTGGCCCGCTCCCTGCGCGTGGTTTGCGCACGAAGCGGGTTCCTATGCGGCAGGATCCTAGTTGTCCCTTCCGATGAAAGTGGGTATGGTCGCTGCAACCATGAAGAAATTGACGATCCCCATCCTCGTCATCACCCTGGGCGTTGCCTGGCTGCTGTCGACGCTCGACGTGCTGCATGCCGTCAACTGGGTGTGGGTGCTGGGTCTCGGAGTTTCCGGCGCGCTCATCCTCGCGGTCGGCGGTGTGACCAGGTCCACGTTCGTGTTCGGACCATTCCTCATCATCTGCTCGCTGTTCTCGATCGCACGGCAGTCGGGCCGCATCTCCGCCAACGTCGAGATGCCCACCCTGGTGATCATCTTCGGGCTGTTGTCGCTGCTGGCGGCGATCCTGCCGATCCGCGAGCCCAGCACCAAGCCATGAGCGGGCGCCTCTCCATGCAGCGGCTCCATGAGCCGGACGGATCGGCGTCATGAATCCGCAGCACCTCAAGCAGCACCTGACCGATTACGCGCTCGAGTTCGCGCATTTCCTGCTGTCGAAGTCGAAGAACTTCGTCCCCTTCAGCGCAATGGTCGACGGCGCCGGCTCGGTGAGCAGACTGGGCGGGCACACCGGACGGTACACGGTCAACGCCAAGGACATCGCCGCCCTGGTGATGAAGGAGCTGTGGGAGCAGATGAGTGCGGATCCCGAGGCGGCGGGCGTCGTCGTCTACAACGGAACGGCCAAGCAGGACGAGCACCGGATCGATGCGATCTTCATGATCTACGTCTTCGCCGATGGTTCGACCGAGAAGACCTACTTCCCGTACACGGCGAACGCGCTTGGGCGGGCCGTCACCACATGACCGCGGATCATCCGTCCGTGCGATGGCGTTGCTGCCCGGCGCCGCTGGACTCGTAGCCACCCATCACCGGTCCTGACCATGCACCTGTCCGAGATCCATAAGGCCGTGGTCGATTTCCTCGACCTCATCACCAGGGACAGGCCCGCCGAGGATCAGGACATCGAGACGCTCGAGGACTGCCTCGACCGCCTCGCGCTGGGATACAGGCGCGCCCACTACGAATTCGAGGACGGACATCCCGACCCGCCGGACGTCGACTATCCCGCGCTGCGGGAACGCACCATCCGCCGCTTCCCGATGTTCGGATATTACAACATCCCCGAGTTCATCACCTCGAAGCTGATGGAGTCGCCGCTGATCACCGGCGACGCCATCGACGACCTCACCGACATCGCGCGCGATCTGATGGACGTCAGGTGGTGCTGGGAGCACACCAGCCCGAACGATGCCATGTGGCATTTCCGCATCGGCTTCGAAACCCACTGGGGCGGGCACCTGCGGAATCTCCAGTGGTACATCCAGGGCTTCAAGGACGAGCATTAGCCGGTGCGCGCGCGCCTCCCGGCTCCAGCGGCTGATCGCGGCGGCCGAACATGAGACGGATCATCTGGATCACCGCGGCCCTGGTGGTGGCCGCCGTGCCGGCAGTCGTGCTCGGACACCAGTACCGCAGCTACGCGCGCAATCTCGGCTCCTGGAAGGGGGCGGTGACCGATGAGCACGGAGTGGCCATCGGGTTCGCGACGTTCTCGCTGACCGCCAGCACGTGGACGTACGCCGGTTCCTGGCGGTGGCCGTTCCTCTCCATCCGGCCGACGCTGCAGCCCGAGGCCGGACACATCTTCCTGATCGGCGACGGCCAGAGCATCTTCTCGCAGCGGTGGCCCGCCATGCCGCAATCGCCGGTGCGGGTGTTCGACGTCACGCTCACGCCCGACGGCGCCTGCAGCTTCGACGTCGGCCAGCGCGACCTGGTCAGGCAGCTGAGGCTCGCATGCGCGCTCGACGGGCGACACGGGACTGGTTCGTTCGGCATCAGTGGATGGAAGCGCGAGCCCATGGGTGAGCGCGTGGTGCTCGGCCGCTAAGCCGAGCTTCCCCCCATCAGGTCACGGAGATGCGGTAAAAGCAGAGGCTTTCGAAAACGCACATGGGTACATCTATGGATTTGCGCATTTCGTCGGTAAAACTGAGCTTTTCAAGAAATCAGAG
>JACDEN010000249.1 GCA_013816415.1 Planctomycetota bacterium | reverse complement strand
GATCGCTGCTCCGCCGGCGATGTATTCGCGCGTTTCGAAGCGGTGGCCGCACGCGGCGCCGAGCGCAGAGAGCACTTTCAATCCCTCGGCGCCGACCTCGGGCCCGATGCCGTCGCCATGGATGACCGAGATCGTGTACGTCGCCATGTCCGTGCCTCCGCGCGGGGCGGAGCATCGGTCGCCCCGGGCGCGTGACAAGCCGCCGGCTCACGGCCGCAGCGCGATTCAGGCTGGTGTCGCGGCCATATCAGCCAGCGGCGCCGAGGTGCGCAGCCAGACATTGTCGCCGAAGGGCGCGTATCCCTTCGCAACGTACGGATCGCTGCCGCACACTGGTACCACGCCGCGGTTGTCCGCGGTGCCGATGGACAGATTCGGCGATCCCTCAACTCCCCACGGCAGCAGCGAGTTCATGGTCATGTAATGGCTGACCAGTGCTCGCCGATAGATCTGGCTGCGGTTCCGCTTGGAGCGGTGGAGCAGGTAGCCGTTGAAGAACACCACGCTGCCCGCCTTGGCCGGGACCAGGATCTCCCGCGATTGGTCGAAGCCGTGGCTCTCGGATGCGAAGTCGAACTCCTGGTCGTTCCCGTGCGGCCCCTGATCGAAGAGGAATCCGTCGCGATGGGATCCGGGGATGACGCGCAGGCAGCCATTGGATTCGCTGGCGTCGTCGAGCGCGATCCACGCACCGCACAGCGAGCGGTCACGGGTCGGGATGTAGAGCTCGTCCTGATGCCACGCCTGACCCTGCTTGCCCGGAGGTTTGATGAACAGCATCGACTGCATGCATTTCACGGCTCCGTTCCAATGAGCGAGGTGGGCGCCGATGATCCGGCTGAGGACTCCGACAATGCCCGGGTGGGACACGAACTCTCGGATCACCGGACTGATGTGGTGCGGCTGATGGATGCACAGCAGCTTCTCGAGCACCTGCTGATCGGTCGTGTCCGCCGGCATCGGCTGCAGGCTCTTGCATGGGTATTTCCCGCGCGCGAGAGCGGCGGTGTCGGCGCGCAGCCGTGCGACATCCGCCTGACTGACCAGGTCCGGGACCACCAGGAAGCCGTCGTCCACGTACGATCGCACCTGCTCATTGGTGATGGCGGCGATCGGGAGGGGCAGGGGGGCGTTCATCGCTTCTCCAGCAGGTTTTGACGGTGTATGGGCGCGATCTTAGCGAGTGGACGGCTGGATTGACATGGCGGACCTCGACATTTAGCTATCTGAAAGTAACATATTTGCTCATGGGCTTTGCCCCTACGGCCCTGCGGGCCTACACCTGGGCTTGGTCGGGGCTCGGTTTCGCCGGCAGAGCCGTCGAAACCGTGGGCGGATGGGCTTCGCCCATTGTATCCGCCCACCGCCCCTTGGCGCCCGCCCCATCGCAGCGCGATGGGGCCCTGCTTGATTTACAAAGTAAGATATCTGCACCTGCTCACGCCTCAGGGACGAATCTTTGCACCACATCGAAAGCCTCCGTATCTCGTTCCCGGCCGGAGCTACCGGCGGCAGCGTCGCCGTCTATCCACCTGGATCGAACTTCGGTCCGCGCACCATGCGCGATTTCGAATTCGTGTGGATCATCCAAGGCGATGTGACCTGGCAGTGCGACGGCGTCGACCATGCGGCGCCGGCGGGATCGATCCTGCTGGCCCGGCCGGGCATGCGCGATGGTTTCCGCTGGGACCCGCTGCACGAGACGCGGCATGGGTTCTACCACTTCACAATCGATCTCGCCGGAGCGGAGCTTCCCGCGATGGAGGAGTGGCCCCTGGTGCGACGGCTTCCCGAGAACGACATCATACGCCAGCTGTTCTGCCATGTCGATTGGCTGATGCGTTCACGGCCCGACCATTGGCTGGTGCTCGCCGAACATGCGATGCGCCACGCCCTGCTCGCCTTCATCACCGGCGCGATGGCGGTCACCGGCGACGTCGGGCCGCCTTTGCACCCATTGATCGAGCAGGTGGTCGCGCATGTGCAGCGGCGCTGGGCCAAGGGGCGCCTCGAGCAGATATCGCTCGATGAGCTCGCCGAGGCCGCCGGAGTCTCGCGCGCGCACCTCGCCCGCATCTTCCGCGCGCACCTCGGAGCGACTCCGGTCGAGTCCATGCGCATCCTGCGCCTCGATCGCGCGGCGGCGCTGCTGGTGCGCACCAATCTCGCCATCAATGTCATCGCGGAACAGACCGGATTCGAGAACGCCTTCCATTTCTCGCGGGTCTTCCGCCAGCAGTACGGTCATTCGCCGCGCGCGATGCGCCTGCGCATCGCGGCCGGGGAAAACATGCCGACCATTCCACTGGTGCGGGTCCGCCACCTGTCCGCGCGCATGTGGCAGAAGCCGCCGGGCTGAATCCGGCCGCCTCATCGCTCAGCCGCGTTCCTCGAGCAGGACCACCGCCTGAGCGGCGATCGCCCGCTTCTCTCCGATGGCGTCGCAGGACTCGTTGGTGCGCGCCTTCAGACCGACGCACGACTGAGGCAGTGACAGCAGGGCTGCCAGGCGCTGGCGCATGGCGGGCTTGTGCTCCATCAGACGCGGCGCCTGCGCGATGATGTTGACGTCGATGTTCACCAGCCGCCAGGACCGCAGCGCATCGAGGGCGAGGACCGCGCGGACGAATTCCGCCGAGTCCCTGCCGGCGTGCCGCGGATCGCTGTCGGGAAACTGCTCGCCGAGGTCCCCCGCGCCCGCCGCACCGAGCAGCGCGTCGCACAGCGCGTGCAGCACGACATCGCCATCGCTGTGTGCGACCACCCGGTAGGGACACGCCACGCGCACGGTGGCGATCACGATGCCATCCCCGGCCTCGAGCCGATGGATGTCGTAGCCGAGGCCGACGCGAGGCATCAGATGACGTCCGCCGTCCAACGTCCGACGTCCGACGTCGGAGTCAGGACGTCCCGCCGAGCGTGGATGCGATCCTGTGGTCTGGACGTCGGACGTCGGACGTCGGACGTCGGACGGATCCTGATCATTTCGTTATATGCTTCTGGTAATCCGCATCGCTCATCAGCCCGTCGAGCGGCTTCGCCGACGATGGCTTGACCTTCACGAACCAGCCCTTGCCGGCGGGATCGGAATTGACCAGCTCCGGGTTCGACTTCACCGCTTCGTTCACCTCGATGACTTCGCCGTCGACCGGACTGTAGTAGTCGTTCACCGATTTGACCGATTCGATCTCGGCGCACGGTTTGCTGCGGCTGAGCGTCGTCCCCTTGTCGGGGAGCTGGACATGGATGACCTCGCCGACCTCGCCCGCGGCGAACGCCGACAGGCCGATGGTGACGGTGGATCCGTCGAGACGGGCCCATTCGTGGGTGGGTAGGTAGCTCTGGCTCATGTCGTCCCCCGAGGTGCCGCAGGATGACCGTCGCCCCGGTCCCTTCAAGGGCCCGCCATCCTGTCCCAACCGCCGTGCCTGCAGGTGGAAGCGTGTGTGAGGATGCCCCGGAACCTCTCGACGGTCGGCGTTGTCGGCAACAATCCCCGACCTACCTTCATCCTAGTGGGAGACCGGTAGGACCACACGCACAACGCGTGGAAAGCCATGAGCCAGACGATGTCAGCCGAACTCGACGAAGATTTCCGATATGGTCAGCTGGCCATCGAGGGCCGCCTGATCAGTCCCGACCAGTTCGACCTGGCCATGGACCGGGTCAAGAATCTCAAGAAGCCCCTCGCCGACGTGCTGGTGGCCGACGGCGTCATCGACATCACCACCGCCGACCGGCTGACCAAGGCGCTGCGCCGCATCATGCGCGACGAACGGGCGAAGTCAGAAGGCGGCATGCTGGTGAAGAAGCAGATCGGCGGCTACAAGCTGATCCGGCGCATCGGCGAAGGCGGCATGGGCGAGGTCTACCTGGCCGAGCAGCTGACCATGCATCGCACGGTGGCGCTGAAGATCCTGCACGGCAAATGGGCCGAGGACGAGGAATTCCGCAAACGCTTCCTGCTGGAAGCGCGCGCGGCGGGCAAGCTCAGCCACCAGAACCTGATCCAGGTCTTCGACGTGGGCAAGTATCAGGGACTCTATTATTTCTCGATGGAGTTCATCGACGGCGTCACCGTCGACGATCTCATTCGCCATGATGGCGCGATGGAGGTCGACAAGGTCATCGACATCTGCCTGCAGGTGTGCGCGGCCCTGAAGTACCTGAGTTCGCACGATATCGTCCACCGCGACATCAAGCCCGCGAACATCATGGTCACCAAGGACGGCCAGGTGAAGCTCGGCGACTTCGGCTTCATCCAGTCGGTGTTCGACGCTGAGCTGATGCAGGAAGGCACCACCATCGGCACGCCGGACTACATCAGCCCCGAGCAGGCGCGCGGCGAACGGAACCTTGACGTGCGCAGCGACATCTATTCGCTCGGCGCCACGCTGTTCCACATGCTCTCGGGCAAGACGCTGTTCAGCGGCAGCTGCTCGAAGGTGATGCGCGACCACATCGAGACGGTGCCGCCGAAGATCGAGGATCTGCGCAAGGATCTGCCCAAGGACCTCCTCCGCATGATGCGGAAGATGACCGAGAAGCAGCCGATCGACCGCTATCAGTCCCCCGACGAGGTCGCCAAGGACCTCGAGATGCTCAAGATCGACGTCGCCGCGGACGGCGGGCAGATCCCGACCTCGCGCAGCCAGATCATCAATGTGATCAACGCCGAGAAGGAACGCATCAGTATCCTCGAACAGCAGATCGAAGGCGCGAACACCAAGCTCATGACCTGGATCGGCCTCGCGGTGGCGGGTTGGATCGCCGCCGGCGCTGCGTTCGTCTGGTGCATGCTGCGATCCTGAGGGATATCCCTCTGGTGGTCAGACGCTCTGCGCCCGCCCCCCGTGTCGCCGCGCGTGCCGCAGCGCGATCAACAGCCCCATCACCGCCGCGAATCCGGTGCCGAGTCCGCAGTTGGTCCCGCCCGAACCGCCGCTGCCCGATCCGGCAGTCGATGTCCCACTGCCTCCTGCGCCGACCGTGACGTTGACGCTGCCTGACGAACCTGCTCCGGTCACGCTGACCGTGGCAGCGCCGGTCGATCCACCGGCCGTGAACAATCCGCCTGACGAGATCGCTCCCGCGCCGCTGGCCGACCAAGTGAACGCCGGCTGGGTGGACATCGCGAGGTTGAACTGGTCGCGCGCGCTCG